>CAZCTU010000006.1:0-19797 GCA_964501495.1 uncultured Ramlibacter sp. | reverse complement strand
ACCTCTCGCGCGGCGTGACGGTGGGCACCATGCTGATGGACGAGGCGCTGTACTTCATGCGCCTGGGCACCTTCCTCGAGCGCGCCGACAACACCGCGCGCCTGCTGGACGTGAAGTTCAACGCGCTGCAAAGTGATTACCACGGCGTCTCTGTCTCCGCTGCTGCGGACGGCGCCGAAAGCGAAGACCCCGACTTCTACCAGTGGAGCGCCATCTTGCGCAGCGTCTCGGCCTTCGAGATCTACCGCAAGGTCTACCGCAACGTCATCTTGCCGGAGAAGGTGGCCGAGCTCCTGATCCTGCGCGCCGACATGCCGCGCTCACTGCATGCCAGCGTGGCCGAGGTCCGATCCAACCTGGCCCTGGTGGCCGGAGACAGCGCACAAGACACCCGGCGCCGCGCCGGCCGCCTGCTCGCCGAGCTGCAGTACGGCAACATCGACGAGATCCTGGCCACCGGCCTGCACGCCTACCTGACCCAGTTCCTGGACCGGGTCAATGAGCTGGGCGTGCGGATCAGTCGGGATTTTCTGGTGCCGAGCTGAGGGCTTCTGTGTCTACGGTCGCGCAGTAAAGCCGGTAACGGCTCTCGACGCGGCGAGACCTCCGTTACAGCTTCTTTAAGAAGCTGCGACGCAGGTCACACCACGGCCGGGGCTTTGTGGCTACGCTGGCGGACTTCCCCAGCACCAGCACCGGCCTCGCCTCCATGTCCGAACCCACCGCCCAGGACCCGCCGGCGCCCGAGGAGGCGGGGGCCACCCCCGAGCGACCGCAGGCCCCGCCCGACGCGTATTTCCGCCAGATCGTCGGCAGCGCGGTCGACCATGCCATCCTCACCACGCGCCCCGATGGCTGCATCACCACCTGGAACAGCGGCGCGCAGCGCTTGACCGGCTGGACCGAAGCCGAGATGGTCGGCCAGCCGATCAGCCAGATCTTCACCCCCGAAGACATCGCCGCCGGCGTGCCCCAGCGCGAGATGGGCACCGCCCGCGAGGCCGGCCGGGCGATGAACGAGCGCTGGCACCTGCGCAGGGACGGCAGCCGCTTCTGGGCCTCGGGCGAGACCCTGCCCCTGCACGACGGGCAGGGCCAGCCCGAGGGCTTTCTCACCATCATGCGAGACCGCACCGAGCAGCGGCGGCAAGCGCTCGACCTGCAGTTTCTCGCCCGCGCGAGTGAGGAGCTGGCCGCGCTCTCGGAAGTCGAGGTCACGCTGGACAAGATCGCGCACATGGCGGTGCCCGACTTTGCCGACTATTGCGCGATCGACCTGCTGGAGGCCGACAGCGTCCTGCGCCGCGTCGCCGCCGTCCACGCCGACCCGGCGCGGCAAGCCACGCTGGCGGGCCTGCATGACCGCTTTCCGCCCGACCCGCGCACCCGAGGCGGCACCTGGCATGTGCTGACCACCGGCCACCCCCAGCTGGTGCCGCGCATCACGCGCGAGATCCTCGAGCGGTCCGTCGAATCGAAAGAGCGCCGGGAGGCCCTGCTCGCGCTGGGCATGCACTCTTACATCGCGGTCCCGCTCAAGGCCCAGGATGAATCGCTGGGGGTGATCAGTTTCGCGACCGTCGACAACACCCGCACCTACGGCGATGCCGACCTGTCGCTGGCGGTCGACCTCGCCCGCCGCGCCGCGGTGGCTTTGCAAAACGCCCGCCTGCTGCGCGCGCTGCGCGATGCCGACCGCGCCAAGGACGTGTTCCTCGCCACCTTGGCCCATGAACTTCGCAACCCGCTGGCGCCGATTCGCAATGGCCTCACCATCTTGCAGCGGACACCGGGCGACCAGGCGCGGGTCGAGCAGGTCACCCGCATGATCGAGCGCCAGGTGGGCCAGCTCTCGGGCCTGGTCGATGACTTGCTCGATGTCTCGCGCATCGGGACGGGCAAGTTGAACCTGAAGAAAGACCGGGTCGACATGGTGGAGGTTCTTTCCACCGCGGTGGAAATGAGCCGGCCCTTGATCGAAGCCGCCCACCACCACCTGGTGCAGGCTTTCCCGCCGGGCCCGGTGCTGGTGCGCGGCGATGGCCCGCGGCTGGCCCAGGTGTTCGCCAATTTGCTCAATAACGCCGCGAAATACACCCGCCATGGCGGGCGCATCGAGCTGGTGCTGCAGGCTTTGCCTGAGGAGGTGGTGGTGCGCGTACGTGACAACGGTGCCGGCATTGCGCCGGAGATGCTGCGGCGGGTGTTCCATCTGTTCACCCAGTTGCCGCAGCCGCAGGAGCGCCGCCAGGGCGGCCTGGGCATTGGCCTGTCCCTGGTCGATGGCCTGGTGCGGCTGCACGGCGGCCGGGTGGAAGCGCACAGCGCCGGGCTCGGCAAAGGCAGCGAATTTGTCGTTCGGCTGCCGCAGTTGGGGCTGTTGGCGCCCTGGGATCGGGCTGGTGTCGAGGATGCCCAGGCCCCTGCGGGCCCCCCGGGCCCTCCGGGGCCGGAGGGCTTGCCCGGGCCGCAAGGGCCGCCCGGTCCCCAGGGCCCGCAGGGCCCGCAGGGACCGCAGGGGCTGCAGGGACTGCCCGGCCCGCGGGGCGTGATCGGGCCGCAGGGCTTGCCCGGACCGCGCGGCAAGCCGGAGACCACGCCGCCGTCTGGCCCCGGGGCGGCCGGTGGTCGCGCCAAGCCAGCGCCCGGTGCCGCAGGCGCCGCCTCGCGCGTGCGGCGGGTCTTGGTGGTCGACGACAACATCGACGCCGCCACCACTGTGTCCGACCTGCTGTCGATGGCCGGCTGCGAGGTCGCGGTGGCGCATGATGGTCAGTCTGCGGTCGATCAGACCCTGGCGTTCGGACCGGAGGTGGTGCTGCTGGACATCGGCCTGCCCGACATCAGCGGCTACGAGGCGGCGCGCCGCATTCGCCGCTTGCCCGACTTGCACCAGCCGCTGCTGATCGCGCTCACCGGCTGGGGCCAGCAGCAGGACAAGCAGATGGCGGCCGATGCCGGCTTTGACCACCACTGGACCAAGCCGGTCGACCCGCAACGGCTGATGGACCTGGCCCGCTCCAATTGAGCCTGGGCGTGAACCCGCGCCTGAACCTGGGCGGATGGCCTCCGCGCCCCGGCTACCATCTGCCCATGACAAAGCAACTCAAAATCGATTTCGTGTCCGACGTGGTCTGCCCCTGGTGCGCGGTGGGCCTGGGCGGCTTGGAAGAGGCGCTGCGGCGCCTGGACGGCCAGGTGAAGGCCGACCTTCACTTCCAGCCCTTCGAGCTCAACCCGCAGATGGCGCCCGAGGGCCAGGACATCGTGGAGCACATCTCCGAGAAATACGGCTCCACCCCCGCGCAGATGGCCGAGCGCTGGCAGATGCTGTGCGACCGCGCCGCCGAGGTGGGCTACCAGTTCCGGCGTGAACGCCTGGGCCGCATCTGGAACACCTTTGATGCGCACCGCCTACTGCACTGGGCGGGCACGCTGGGCGGCAGCGCGCAGCGAGACCTCAAGCAGGCGCTGCTTTCAAGCTACCACGAGCAGGGTCAGGCGGTCGGCCAGCACGAGGTGATGCTGGCGGCGGTGGCCGCGGCGGGGCTCGATGCCGAGGTGGCGCGCTCCATCCTGGCGGGCGAACAATTTGCTGCCGAGGTTCGCGACCGCGAATCTTTTTACCGCCAGGCCGGTATCACCGCCGTGCCCTCGGTCATCGTCAATGACCAGTACCTGATCCAGGGCGGCCAGCCGGCCGAGGCTTTCGAGCAGGCGCTGCGGAAGATCGCCGAAGAGGCCTGACCTTCAGCGGCTGAACACCATGCACACGGGGCTGCCGCAAGCCATCGGCTCGCCTGCAGGCATGAGGCGGCCCTGGGCGCCGACCGCGAAGCGGACGATGGTGTCGCTGTCTTCGTTGAGCGCGTAGAGCCAGCGGCCGTCCGGGCTCAGGGTGAAGAAGCGGGGTGTACGGCCGCTGGTTTTCACCGCCTGCGCGAAAGTGAGGCGCCCGCTGGCCGGGTCGATGTCGAACACCACCACGCTGTCGTGCCCGCGGTTGGAGGCGTAAAGGTGGCGGCCGTCGGAATCGACCGCGATGCTCGCGGCGCGGCTGTTGCCGGTGAAGTCGTCGGGGAGGGTGGTGAGCCACTGCCGACTCGCAAGCGCGCCGGTCTCCGGATCGAAGTCGCACAGGAGAACGGTGGAGTCCAGCTCGTTGACCAGGTAGGCCCAGGGCTGCGTCGGGTGGAAGACGAGGTTGCGCGGACCTGCCCCTTCGCGCACCTGCAGCCAGGGCTGGGCCGCGGGCGTGAGGCGGCCGGGGCCGGCGCGGAAGGAGAACACGCGGTCCAGCCCCTTGTCCGGCACGATCACCCAGCGGCCCGAGGGGTCGAAGGGGTTGAAGTGGGGCTTGGCGAAGGGCTGTTCCTTGCGGTGCGGGCCGGGCTCGCCGGGCATGGCCTCGCGGTGCGTCACCGCGCCCAGGCGTCCGTCGGCCTCCACGGTCAGCACCAGCACCTCGCCGGTGAGGTGGCTGGACACCACGAGGTGCCCGCCCTTGGGGCCCAGCGCCAGGTGCACCAGGTTGCGTCCGCCGGTGTCCATGCGATTGAGGAAAGTGAGCGCGCCCGTCTGGCGGTCCACGGTGAAGGCGCTGACCTCGCTGCCGTCCCCGTGGACGGTGTACAGGCGGTCACCTGCGCGGTTCAGGGTGAGGAAGGACGGGTTAACCAGGTCGCCGACCAGATGGACACGATCGAGCGCGCCGGTGGCAGGGTCGACGCGGTACACGCTGATGCCCTCGCCGCGCGCATTGCGCTCGCGGGTGGTACGGGTGCCGACGTAGGCGTAGAGGGGCTGGGTCATCGCGGTCCTGTGCTTCTTTTCGGTGGCAGGTGGGCGCTCACGCCGCCGGCGCCACCGAGGCGCCCTGGATGCCGTGGCGGGCCAGTGCCTCGGCCACGAAGCCCGAGGCCTTCATCTCCTCGACGTAGGCGGCCAGGGCTGCAGCGGCCGTCGCACCCCGGCCCTTGGGGCAGCCCATGGCCTGCTGGATCACCATGAAGCGGCCCGGCAGCAGGCGCAGGCCGCCCAGGCGGGCGGCGTCGGCCTCCAGCTGCTGCTTCACGCCGGCGGCGACGTCGGCGCCGGTGGCGATGAAGTGGTCGACCACCGCGGGCGAGGTCGGCGCCCGCTCGAGCGTGGCGGCCTTGATCTCGCGGGTGAGGTACAGGTCATAGGCGCTGCCCTTGCCGACCACCAGGCGGATGCCGGCGTGGTCGACCTCCTCGTTGCGGGTGAAGGGCGACTCGTCCCGAACCAGGTAGCAGCCTTCGATCAGCACATAGGGCGCGGTGAAGTGGATGCCCTCGCCGCGCTTGGGGTCGACCGCGAAGAAGCCGATGTCGGCTTCTTCATTCGTGACCAGGTCCACCGACTTGCCGGCGGCATCGACCACCTTGAGCTCTAGCTCGACGCCCAGGCGCTGCGCGAAGCCGCGCGCCAGATCGACGGAGACGCCGTAGACCTCGCCAGTGTCGGCGCGCTGGCCGGCCAGGATCGGGTTGCCCAGGTTGATGGACGCGCGCAGGCGCCCGGTGGGGGTGAAGGCGGAGACGATGTCGGCGGCGTAGTTCATCTTGATCAGGGTTTCAGAAGTTCGCGGATCTTGGTGAGGTTCTTCAGGGTGCTTTGCAGGTGCTCGCGCATGTAGTCGGAGGCTTCCTGGTTGCGATCGTGTGCGAGCAGGTCCAGCAGGTGCAGGTGCTGCTTGCAGTGCTGCTTGTAGCGCTTGCGGTCCTGCATGGAGCGGTAGGACAGCAGCCGGCGCACGCGGTTGACCCGGCGCACGGTGTCGATGAAGAAGGGGTTGCCAGAGGCCTCCACCAGTGACTCGTGGAAGCGCACCCCGCGGTCATGCAGCTGGTCGGCGGTGTCGGTCTCGATGCCGCCCGCCAGCAGGTGCTTCTCGGCCGCCACACAGCGGGCGTGCACCTGCGGGTCCAGCCGGAAGCCCGGCTCGAGCAGGGCGGCGGGCTCCACGGCCAGTCGCAGGCGGTAGGACTGAAGCAGGCTGTCCGGCGTGGTGAGCATGGGCGAGAAGGCCCAGCCATAGCCCGGCTTCTTCTGCACCCAGCCCTCTTCGCCCATGCGGGCAAGCAGGGCCTGGGCCTGGGTGGGCGTGAGGTCGTAGTGCAGCCGCAGCTCGTTGGCGCTGAATTCGTCGGGCAGCAGCCCGCGCAGGCGGTCGTCGGCGACGCGGAAGTAGGCGCTCGATACCGGGTCGCTGGCCTCGGCCAGGCCCAGCTTGCGAAGGACCTTGTCGACGTCGGCCACTGGCTTGAGCAGGAAGTAGCCGCGATTGGGCTCGCGCCGCACAAGGCCCTTGCCCTCGAGGAAGTCCAGCGCTTCATTGACCGGGGAGCGCGAGACGCGCAGCTGGTCTGCCATCCATTGGGACTTGAGGTGCGCACCGGCCGGCAGCTGCTCGGCGTGAGCCAGTGTGAGGATCTGGGCGGCGATCGGTGAGTCCATGGAGCGCAGACGGTGTGGAAGGTCGGACCCGGCTCAGTGTGCGCGCGCGCTGGCCGGCAGGTGTTGCTTGAGGATGGATGGGATCACCCCGCCGTCACGCAGCAACTCGACCTCCATTTTCGTCTCGACCGCGGCCCGGGCCTCGACCGGCTCGATGCGGCCGTCGGCCCGCACGATGCGTACGGCCACCGGGGCGCGCGGCGCGATGCGTCCGGGCGCCGCATCGACTTCCAGGCGATCACCGGGCTGCAGGGCCATGCGCTGCGGGTTCCAGCCCTCGCCCAGTCGCACCGGCAGCACGCCCATGCCGATCAGGTTGGAGCGGTGGATGCGCTCGAAGCTGGGTGCCAGCACCGCGCGGATGCCAAGCAGGCGCTGGCCCTTGGCGGCCCAGTCGCGGGACGATCCCATGCCGTAACGCTCACCGGCCACCACCACCACCGACTCGCCGGCTTCGCGGTAACGGGCGGCCACATCCCAGATCGGCATGACCTCGCCGCTGGGAATGTGCAGGGTGTGGGCCACCGGCATGCCGGCGCGCAGGTGGTTGACCAGGGTCTTGTTGTGGAAGGCGCCGCGGATCATCACTTCCCAGTTGCCGCGGCGGGAGGCGAAGACGTTGAGGTCGTCGCGTTTGTCGCCACGCGCCACCAGGTAGTCGGCCACCAGGCTGTCAGGCGGGATGGCGCTGGCCGGCGAGAGGTGGTCGGTGGTGACGTCGTCCCCCAGAAGCATCAGCGGCCAGGCGCGGTAGTCACCGAGCTGGCTGCCTTCGCTCGCTGCCGCAAAGGGCGGGCGCCGCAGGGCGTTGGACTTCGGGTCCCAGGGGAAGCGGGCACCGGTGGGGGCCTCGAGCGCCTGCCAGAGGCGGTTATGGGTGGCCGCTGCGAAGTCGCGCGCGAAATCCGACGCGTCGAGGGCCCGTGCCACATGCGCGCGGATTTCTTCCGGGGTGGGCCACAGGTCGGCGAGCGACACGCGGCGGCCATCCGACGCGGCGAACACGCCCTCGGCCTGCAGGTCGAGGCTGGCATTGCCGGCGATGGCATAGGCCACCACCAGCGGCGGGGACATGATGAAGCTCAGCTCGACGTCCGGATGCACCCGGCCCGGGAAGTTGCGGTTGCCCGAAAGAATGGCCACGGCCTTGCAGGCACCGGCCGCTTGCGAATCGCGCACCCGATCGGGCAAGGGGCCGGGGTTGCCGATGCAGGTGGTGCAGCCATAGCCCACAATGTCATAGCCGATGGCCGCCAGGTCGTCGATGAGGCCGGCGCGGGCGAGGTAGGAGGCCGCAGCTGGCGAGCCGGGGGCCAGGGACGTCTTGACCCAGGGCGCGGCCGACAGTCCCAGTTGACGCGCCTTGCGCGCCAGCAGGCCGGCTGCGATCAGGAGCGAGGGGTCCGAGGTGTTGGTGCAGCTGGTGATGGCGGCAATGGCGACCGGGAAGGTGGGCAGGCCCGGATCCGCGGCCTTCGGCGTGAAGCCGGTGGCGGCCAGGGCCTGGGGTGCTTCGGGCAGGTCCAGCAGGTCCTGCGGCCGGCGCGGGCCTGCCACATGGGTGCGCACGGTGGCCAGGTCGATCTCGATGCCCTGGGTGTAGCGGGGCGTGGCCTCGGGGTCGAACCACAGGCCGGCGCGGCTTGCATGCGTCTCCACCAGCGCGATGGCGGCGTCGCTGCGGCCGGTGGCGCGCAGGTAGTCCAGAGTCTGGGTGTCGACCGGGAAGAAGCCGGTGGTGGCGCCGTATTCGGGCGCCATGTTGGCCACCACGCTGCGTGCGCCCGCATCCAGGGTGGACACGCCCGGGCCGTAGAACTCGACGAACTCACCAGACACGCCGATGGCGCGCAGGCGCTGTGTCACCACTAGCGCGAGGTCCGTGGCCAGCACGCCGGGACGCAGCGCGCCGGTGAGCTTGACGCCGATCACGTCCGGGATGCGCAGCATGGTGGGCAGACCGAACATCACCGTCTGCGCCTCAAGGCCGCCCACGCCCCACCCCAGCACGCCGATGCCGTTGATCATGGGGGTGTGGCTGTCTGTGCCGATCATCTGGTCAGGGACCGCCCATTCGCCGTCCGCTCGCTGCTCGGTGGTGACGACCGTGGCCAGCTGCTCGAGGTTGATGGTGTGCATGATGCCGGTGCCCGGCGGGTGGATGCGCACCCCCTGCAAGGCGGAGGCGGCCCAGCGCAGGAAGCGATAACGCTCGCTGTTGCGGCGGATCTCATGCTGCAGGTTCAGGGTCGGCGCGTCGGCTCGGGCATAGGCCTCGACCGCCAGCGAGTGGTCCACAGACACGTCCACCGGCAGCACCGGGTTCAGGCGCGTGGGATCGACGCCCGCCTCGGCCAGTGCGTCGCGCATGGCGGCGATGTCCACCAGAGCCGGGGTGCTGGTGGTGTCGTGCATCAGCACGCGCCCGGGCTGGAAGGGAATCTCGGCCTCGCTGCTGCCGGTGTCCAGCCAGGCGAGCAGGGCACCCACCGCGGCCTCGCGCTCGTTGCCCTCGGTGTGGCGCACCACGTTCTCCAGCAGATGACGCAGGGTGACGGGCATCTGGGCCAGCCGTTCGCCAAGCAAGGCGGGCAGGTCCACGTAGTGCAGGCGGCGGCCCTGGAAGTCGAGGACGCCGGGTCGGAAGTCAGGGGTAGGGGCTTTAGGCAAGGTCACGCTTGCTATTTTGCATTTGTCATTTATAAAATGCAATCCTTGCCGCCCGGGTCTTGCGCTCCCCGCCTGGGCACCCCATCCCCTTGCGCCGTCGCTGCCAATGGCGAGCGGCGCTTCCTTGGAGAGACCGATGCGATTCATGCTGACCCCCACCCGCCGCGCCGCACTGGCCGCCCTCGCGGGCCTGGCCTTCGCCGTGCCCGCCACCCAGGTCCTGGCCCAGGCGGCCGACTATCCGGCGCGCCCCATCACCATCGTCGTGCCCTTCACCGCCGGTGGCGGCGTCGACGCGGTGGCCCGCCTGCTGGCGGACAAGCTGCGCGTGTCGCTCAAGCAGTCGGTGGTCGTGGACAACAAGCCGGGCGCCAGCGGCATGCTGGGCGCGCAGGCGGTGGTCAAGGCCCCGGCCGACGGCTACACCCTGCTGCTCGGGTCGGCCGGTGAAACCGCCATCAACAGCCATGTCTACAAGGCCAAGATGGCCTACTCGCCCGAGAAGGACCTGGCGCCCATCACCCTGGTCACCCGCATCCCCAACGTGATGGTGGTGCGGCCGGACTTCCCGGGCAAGACGATCGAGGAGTTCGTCGCCTTCGCCAAGAAGAACCCTGGCAAGGTGTCCTATTCCAGCAGCGGCGTGGGAAACCCGCAGCACCTCAATGGCGAGCTGCTCGAGGACGTGGCGGGCATCTTCATGGTCCACATCCCGTACAAGGGTGCCTCGGGTCAGCTGATCGACGTGACGACCGGCGTGGTCGACGCCACTTTCGTGAGCTACACCGCTGCGCGTCCCTTCATCCAGAGCGGCAAGGTCAAGCCGATCGCAGTGACCTCGGCCAAGCGCGTGAGCTTTGCGCCTGACCTGCCTGCCATCGCCGAGCACAAGCCCCTGGCGAAATATCAGCTGGAGAACTGGTTCGGTCTGTTCGCTCCGGCGGCCACGCCCGCTGCGGTACAAGACAAGATCAACGCCGCGGTCACCCAGGCCCTGACTGACCCTGATCTGGCCAGGCGGCTGCGCGAGCAGGGCGGTGAGCCTTCGCCCATGACTGTTGCGCAGTTCAAAGATTTCATCAAGACCGAGTCCGCGCAGTTCGCCCGAATCGTGGAGACGGCGAAGATCACCGCGGAGTGAGCGAATACGGGCCGCATTGGCTCGTCAACGGTGACGAGCGGGCTGCCTGGAGGCAGCCCGTTTTCGTTCAGGCCGCCGCCTGCTGTGTCGCGGTCTGGGCCTCGAGGAATTCCAGCGCTGCCCGATTGAATGCCTGGGGGTTGTCTCGCGAGGAGCTGTGGCCAGCATCCGGAATGCGGCAGATGCTCGCTTGCGTCATCACCGCACACAGGTTGCGAAACACCGTGTCGTGAATGGGCGGCGTACGCGCGCCGGCCACCAGCAGCGTAGGTACCTGCAAGCGCGCCACATCATCGGGCGCCAGCCAGGGAAACTCGTCGGTCGACAGCGTGAGGATCTTCAGCGCCCGGCCATTCTCGAGCCGGCGCTTCATGGCCTCGGGTGTGCGTTTGGCCGCGGCCGTGGGGCCAGCAATGCCGGCACTCAGGTGGCGGATGCCGTGCTCGTCGTCACCGCGCAGGAAGGCCTCGCGCGATGGCAGCCTAACCTCTCGATCGAACTGCGCCCGGGCGATCCGCCCTTCTTCACTCAAATCGGCCCAACGCAGCATGGGCGGCTCGGCCAGCACCATGGCGCGCACCAGCTCGGGCCGGCGCAGGGCCAGGGCCAGGGCGGTGAAAGCGCCATACGAGGACCCGACCAGCAGTGCCGGTGTGGCGCCCCAGGCCTGCAGCAGGGCCTCCAGGTCCTGGGCCTCGTCGAGCGCCGAGTGGTGCGGGGACGGCGCGTTGTTAAGGTTTGGGCTGCTGTAGCGGCGGCTGTAGGAGATGCAGCGGTAGTGCGGCGTGAATGCCTCCCACTGCGGTGCCCAAATGCGCCAGTCGCCCAGCGCGCCATGGATGAACACCAGCGGCAGGCCCCCGCCGGACTCGACATGGTGGAACTCCAGCCCGCCTGGGATCTCGGTCCGTCGCAACGTCTCGCGCTCGATGGCGGGCCCGGCAGCAGTTTCGGACGCGGAGGCGGGGATCTCAGGCAACGCGTTCATTCGAGCTTGAGGCCGGTGGCGAGCGTGCGATAGCGGTCGTCTTCGGTCCGCAGGTACTGGGTGAACTCCGCGGCGGTCATCGGGCCGGAAAGTATGTCGCCCATCTTGGCCCGCCGCTCGATGAAGTCCTTGTCTGCGAGGACCTCGAGCGCGGTGCGGTTCAGGCGCTCGACGATGGCCGGGGGTAGGGTGGGCGGTCCTGCGAGGGCGGCCCAGATCTCGATCGTCACGCCCTTGAAGGAGCGCGACTCGTTGATAGTCGGCAGGTCGGGCGCCGCGGTCGGGCGCTTGTCGGACAGCACGCCCAGCATGACCAGCTTGCCCTGGCGCACCTGGGGCAGGGCGCCAGGCAGGGCCAGCACGCCGACGTCCAGTTGGCCGCCAAGAAGGTCGTTGTACAGCTGGGAGCCCGACTTGTACGGGACACCGAGCAGGTCGATGCCCGCGGCCTTCTGCACGGCCATGTTGGCAAAGGCCTGGAGCGAACCCGTGCCGCTGTTCCCGGCGGAAATCAGGTTGGGCCGCTGCTTGGCCAATGTCGCAAGCTGGTCCGCGTTGGCGATACCCAGACCGGGCCGCGCCACCAGGGTCATGGGCGTGGTGCTGAGTTTGGCAATGGCGGTGAAGTCCTTGACTGAATAGCCCGCATTGCGGATCGCGATCGGGCTGACCACCATGTCGCTGGTCGTTCCAAACAGCAGCGTGTAGCCGTCGGGTGCTGCGCGCAGCACCTTTTGCGCCGCCAGGATGCCCGAGGCGCCGCCGACATTCTCGACAACGACGGACTGCTTGAGGCGCCGGCCCAGTTCCTCGGCGAAGGCCCGGGCGAGACCGTCGGCCGCGCCGCCAGGGGCGTTGGGCACGATCAGGTTGATCGGGCGATCCGGGTAGTTGGCCGGTTGCGCCAGGGCCGCCGTGCCGGCAGTGGCCACCGTGATGGCCGCCAGCAGACGGGTCCACGTGTTGCGGGGTTTCATGGGTGTCTCCTCGTTGTCGATGTGTGTTTCATTGTCGCGACCAAAAATTCATGATGGTTCAAAATTAGGCCTATCCGATAAACATTACTTATCAATTCATGCCCCGGCTCCATGCCACCGCGCTGCTCAATCGACTCCAGGCCAAGGCGCGCCTGCGCCACTTGCAGGTGCTGGTCAAGCTGGCCGAACTCGGCAACCTCAAACGCTGCGCCGAAGCCCTGAGCCTGAGCCAGCCGGCCATCACGCACCTGCTCGCCGACCTGGAGTCGCTGCTCGAGGTGGCGCTGTTCGACCGCCATGCGCGCGGCGTTCGCCTCACGCCCTATGGCGACGCGCTGTTGCCGCTGGCTCGTCGCATGCTCGCTGCCCTGGCCGAGGGCAGCGAGACGCTGGTGGCGATGCGCCAGGCAGGCGCCGGCACCGTGCGGGTGGCCGCCATCACCGGCGCAATCTCCGGCTTGCTGGTGCGCGCGGTGCCTGAGTTCGCCCGCGTACAGCCCGGGGTGCATGTCGAGGTGCGCGAGGAATCTCTGGACGTCGGGCTGCAGGCCCTGGTGCGTGGCGAGGTCGACCTGCTGGTGGCGCGCCAGCGCGGCACCTTGCCCGCGCGCTTTCGTTTCGTGCCGCTGCTGGAGGAGCATTACGTGATCGCCTGTGGCATCGACCATCCACTGGCAGGCCGTACCCGCCGCAGCTGGCTGGCCCTGTCCAAGGAGACCTGGCTGCTGTCGCCGGTCGGCACCTCGGCGCGCGCGGCCTTCGATGCCGTGATGGAGGGTGCCGGCGCCCGGCCGCAGGTCTCGCCGGTGGTGACCCGCGTGTCGGCCATGACCTGGGCCATGCTGGCGTCGCAGCCCTTGCTCACCCTGGTGCCCGAGGGCGTGGTGCGGCAACTGCTCGCAGCCGGCCAGTTGGCTCGGGTCCATGGTCCGGAACTGATCCCGATGACGCCGCTGGGGATGATCGTGCCCGAGTCTGGCCTGCTGCCAGCGACGAGCGCCTTCGTGGACTTCCTCGCGCGCCATGCCAGCAAGTCCCCGGCATGACCGCTGGAGCCCTTGACGAGGGCGCAGAGCGTGCTGGTTCATGCCGTGGAGGTTGAGTCAATATTGTCTTTGTAAATTTCCAGAGACAATTTATGGCCTCAAAAACAAGGGTTAACCCTGACATTATTGTGCTAAATCGTTCGTTGATACGAATTTGCGGAATTATGATTGGGGCAATCCGGACGGGCCGCGAGCCCCGAGGCGGCGTGGCGAATTCCAAGACCGCCCGCGACCGGAGACGCTTGATCCACCCCAAAACGAGGTCCACGCCATGCAGCACCTGAATCGACGCCACCTGCTTTCCCTCATTCCCGCACTGATCTTTTCAACGGGGGCCTTGGCCCAGGGGTGGGCACCGAACAAGCAGGTCACCATCGTGGCGCCGGCAGGTGCGGGCGGCGGACTCGACATGGTGGCGCGCACCATGGCCAAGGTGATGGACGCAAGGAAACTGGTCACACAGCCGATCACCGTCGAAAACAAGCCTGGCGGCGGCCAGGTCACCGGCACGGTGGAATTCGCCACCAAGGATGCGCGTAACGACCACAAGCTGCTGGTGGCCTCCACGCCCTTCATCCTCAATCACATCAAGCGTGACGGCAACAGCCCCATCGGCCCGGACCAGGTCTTCCCTCTGGCCATGCTGCAGGTGGACTACGGCGTCATCGCGGTGCGTGCCGACTCCAAGTACAAAACCCTCAAGGAGCTGATGGACGCGGTGAAGGCCAACCCCGCCGGTGTGCAGTTCGTGGGCGGCGGCGCCCCGGGCACCTGGGACCATCTCAATACGATCCTGCTGGCGCGCAAGAGCGGTGTGGATGCCAAGGCCTTCAAGTACAACTCGTACAACAACGGCGGCGAGGCGCTGACCGCGCTGCTGGGTGGCCATGGCGACGCCATGACGTCCGACGTCTCCTCGATCAAGCAGTACCTGCAGGCCGGAAAAGTCCGCGTGCTGGGGATCTCCTCTGCGGCCCGCCTCGCCGACGACGACGTGATGAAGGCCGTGCCCACCTACAAGGAGCAGGGCTTCGACGTCACCACGGCCAATTGGCGCGGCATCTTCCTGGGCAAGGACGCGCCCGCTGCCGCCAAGACCTACTGGGGCAAGGCCGTCGGCGACATGGCCGCTACGCCCGAGTGGAAGGAAGAACTCAAGAAGCAGGGCGTGCTGTATGAACTGAAGGACGCCAGGAGCTTCCAGGCGCACCTCAAGGCCGAGCTGGCTTCCTACACCGAGATCTACAAAGAGCTCGGGATGGCCAAGTAAACGCCGCTCCCCTTCTGCGGGACGTCCCCCGCGTTTCCTGGGCCCTGGCGTTTCGCGGCGCCAGGGCTGTCGTTGATCCTCCACCCCCCTAGGTGAAGCAGGAGCCAGTCGCCAATGTTTGACCGAGTCTTCAGTCTGATTCTCATCGCCCTCGGCGGTCTGCTGTATTGGCATTCCGGCACCATGACCACCTCGCTGACGAGCGGCAACATCGGCCCCGAGGTGCTGCCCCGCCTGCTGGCCGCAGCCCTCGTGGTCACGGCAGGCCTGAACCTCGTGATCGCCCTGCGGGCCCGACCCGCGGCAGATGCCAGCTCGGGTGAAGGCCTGGCGTACGGGAAGTTCGGTGTCCTCGTGGCCCTGCTCGTGGCCTACGCCTTCCTGCTCGAGCCGCTGGGTTACGTGGTCTCTACCTTCCTCTTCCTGCTCGCGGGATTCCAGACCATGCAGCGGGGACAGTGGCTCAAGTCCGTGGCCATCTCCGCTGCATTTGCCGGTGGCGTCTACGGGTTGTACGTCAAGGTCGCCCTGGGGACGCTGCCTCCGCTTCCCTTCCTCGAATAACCCGCGCACGCCTTGATCATGGAAGCACTTCAATATTTGTCGCAGGGCCTGGGCGTGGCTTTTCAGCCCATCAATCTGCTCTTCGCATTCGTCGGCTGCCTGCTGGGAACCCTGGTTGGCGTGCTGCCGGGCATTGGGCCGATCAGCGGCGTGGCCTTGCTCATCCCGGTGACGGCCACGATCACCGGAGGCATGCCGCCGGCCGAGGCCGCCACCAGTTCCATCATCCTGCTGGCCGGCGTCTACTACGGCGCGATGTACGGTGGCTCGACGACCGCGATCCTGATCAACACACCAGGCGAGAACTCGTCGGTTTGCACCACGCTCGACGGCTACCAGATGGCCAAGCGGGGTCGCGCGGGCGTGGCACTGGCCATCTGCGCGATCGCCTCATTCGTGGCGGGCGTGATCGCGTGCATCGGGTTGATCTTCCTGGCGCTACCGCTGGCCGAGATGGCGCTGAAGTTCGGTCCGGCGGCGCAGTTCTCGCTCATGGTGCTGGGCCTGTGTGCACTCAGCAGTCTGGCGGCCAAGTCGCAGCTCAAGGCGTTCATCATGACCTTGCTGGGCCTCACGCTGTCGACGGTCGGAGTAGACCCGATCTCGGGCGTGGCGCGCATGACCTTCGGCTACACCGAGCTGTACAGCGGTATCGAGTTCCTCACCCTGGCCGTGGGCATGTTCGCGCTTGGTGAAGTCTTCAAGACACTCATCACGCGCGACTACGCGTCCGGCGAGCCGGTCCGGGTGGGAAGTCTCTTGCCGACTGCCCAGGACATGAAGGACAGCACGCCATCGATCCTGCGAGGCTCGCTACTCGGCTTCTTCCAGGGCCTGATTCCGGGCAGCGGCGCGACGCTGTGCTCGTTCATGGCCTACACGGTCGAGAAAAAGCTGAGCAAGAACGGCAAGAACTTTGGCCAGGGCGCCATCGAAGGGGTGGCTGCGCCCGAAGCGGCCAACAATGCGGCGGCCGGCGGCGCGATGATTCCGTTGCTCACGCTGGGCATCCCCGGCACGGGCACGACGGCCGTGCTGATGGGGGCCCTCATCATGTTCAACATTACCCCGGGCCCGCTGCTGTTCCAGAACCACCCCCAGGTGGCCTGGGGCCTGATCGCCAGCATGCTGGTCGGCAACGTGATGCTGCTGGTGCTGAACCTGCCTCTGGTCAAGGTGTTTGCCAAGGTGATCGAGACGCCGCCGACCTACCTGATCCCGTCCATCCTCGCCATCTCGGTGTTCGGCGTCTATGCGGTGCAGGTCAGCGTCTTCAACCTGCTGCTCATGATCGCCAGCGGCGTAGCGGCCTATTTCTTCGCGAAGAACGATTACCCGATCGCTCCTCTGGTTCTCGCGCTCATCCTCGGTCCCCTCATCGAGAACAACCTGCGGCGGGGCATGAACCTCTACAACGGTGACTGGGTCCGCTTCCTGACCGAGCCTGTTTCGCTGGTATTCCTGGTGATCGCTGCACTGTGGGTGGGCATTCCCCAGATCATGAAGCTTCGCGGCAAGAAGCTGCTGGTCGAGGAGGGGTAAGCCGCCCGCTCAGCGGGTCGGGAAGCCGTACAGCGTTTGCGGGTTGCCGACCAGCATCCGGGAGAACATGTCCCTCCCGAGGGCAGTGTGCAGCGCGCTCAGTATTGCAGGGATGTCCACCGTGCGAAACGGCTCTATTCGCGCGGGGTCGCGCGGCTGGCCTGCCTCCCCGCCGGTGTGTGGCCAGTCCGAGCCCCAGAGCATGCGCGCAGGCGCTGCGGTGGCGAGGGCCTTGGCCAGTGCCATGAGCTGTGTGTCGTGCCAGCTCGGGTGTGCCCGGTAGGGGGCGGACAGCTTCACCCAGCCCGGGCCCTGCTGCAGGAATTCGAGCAGGGGCGCCCAGCCCGGCCCTGACGACTGGGGCTGCTTGTGGATGCCGGCGAAGTGGTCCAGCACCACCGGCACGCCGAGGTCGGCCAGATCGCCGGTCAATTCGAGGATCAGGGGCAGGCTGGCATGGAGCTGCAGACACCAGCCGGGTTGCTGCCTGAGCCAAGCCAGGGCGCGTAGCCGTTCGCGGCACTGGGCGACCGTCGTGCCCGCGACCTCGATGTTGAGGCGGATGCCGCGCACGCCCTTGGCGTGCATGTCTGCCAGGGTGGCCTCCCCCGGGCCCTCGTCGTCGACCACTGCAATTGCGCGGACGCGTGCCGGGCCCAGTCGGACCAGGGCGTCCAGCAGGCAGGCGTTGTCGGTGCCGTAGACGCTCGGTTGCACCAGAACCACCCGCTCGAGTTCATGTCCGTCCAGGAAGTGGGCCAGGTCCGAGTGGGTTGCCAGGCCCGGGGTGTAGGTGCGATCAGGCTGGAGGGAAAAGCGCGCCGGCTCGAACACATGGACGTGCGTGTCGCAGGCCCCGGCAGGCACGCCAGGGGTAGCCGTCTGCGGGCCTGCGACTGCCGCGCCTGTCACTGCGGCTGGATGTTGGCCGCCTTGACGGTGACCGGCCAGCGCTTGAGGTCTTCGTTGATGAAGGCCTGGAATGCCACAGCGCTGTCACCCACGGGGGTGGCGCCGATTTCCTGGAAGCGCTGGGCGACGTCGGGCGACTTGAGCGCCTTGATCACCTGCGCGTGCAGGGTGGACAGCACGTCGGCCGGCGTCTTGGCCGGAGCGACGATGCCCACCCAGTGAGTCATCGAGAAGCGCTGGATGCCGGCTTCCTCGAACGTGGGCACGTCGGGCCACTTGGCCAGGCGCTTGGGCAGGCCGACGGCCACCGGGCGCACGCGGCCGGAGGCGATGGGCGCTTCGGTGCTGGTGATGCTGTCAATCAGCAGGTCAATCTCGCCGCCCATCAGGGCCTTGATCGATTCGCCGCCGCCCTTGTAGGGGACGTGGGTGAACTTGGCATTAGTCACCGTGCCCAGGAGCTCGGTGGTCAGGTGGGGCGTGCTACCCACTCCGCCCGAGCCGTAGTTGACTTTCTCGGGGTTCTTGCGAGCGAAGTCCATCAACTCGCGTGCGCTGCGGTGCGGGGAGGTGGAGGGCACCATCATCACCATCGGCGATTCGGCCACCTTGGTCACGGCGACCAGATCCTTCACGCTGTCATAGGGCATCTTGGTCATGAGCGCCGGGGCCATGGTGTAGGGGCCGCTGATGAAGGCCAGGGTGTAGCCATCGGGTGCAGCCTTGGCAACCGCGTCGGTGCCGATCACGCCGCCGGCGCCGGCCTTGTTCTCGACCACCCACGACTGGCCGGTGTCCTGCGACAGGCGCTGCGCCAGCACGCGTGCCATCACGTCGTTGGGGCCGCCAGCGGCGAAGGGCACGACCAGTCGCACCGGCTTGTTGGGGTATGCACCCTGGGCCATGACGGCTGGGGCGGCGAGGCTGGCGAGCAGCAGGGAAACAAGGGTTCGGCGAAGCATCGGGTGGGTCTCCTCAAGATCAGATCCGGGCCGGAATTATTGCATCAAGAATTGACAAAATACAATAGATAAAGAACAATCACGCTTGATCATGGTCAAGAGCGCACCAAGAATTGCTTTGATACACGCAACGCCGCTGGCTGTGGCGCCGGTCGCGCAGGCCTTCGACCGCCTGTGGCCGTCAGCGCGCCTCGCCAATTTGCTGGATGACAGCCTGTCAGTCGACTTGGCCCAGGCCGGCCGGCTAGACGACGCGATGTACGAGCGCATGCGTTCGCTGGCCCGCTACGTGCGGGGCAATGGCGCCGACGGCATCCTCTTCACTTGCTCCGCTTTCGGGCCCGCAATTGACGAAGCTGCGCGGGAGGTGGGTATCCCGACGCTCAAGCCGAACGAGGCCATGTTCGAGGAGGCTCTCGCCTTGTGCGCAAAAGCGGGGCCTCAGGCTCGAGTCGGCCTGGTGACCACATTTGCCCCCGCCGCTGTCTCGATGGGCGTCGAATTCAAGGAGATGGCCAGCCAGATTGCTGGCGCCCCGGCGACATCCCTGCTTGATAGCGCCTGTGCGGATGGTGCTATGGACCAGCTCCAGTCTGGGCAGGTCGAAGCGCATGACAGCGCCGTAGTCCGCGCCGCTGCCAGTCTGACTGCCGCCAGCGTCCTGATGTTGGGCCAGTTTTCCATGGCGCGTACCTTGTCGGCTGTCCACGCTGCCACCGGCAAGCCCGTTCTCACCAGTCCCGAAAGCGCCGTTCGCAAGCTGCAACGCGCGCTGTCCTGAATCACACCCCGGAGAAAACACACATGAAATTCATCGTCCTGCCCTGCGACGGCATCGGTCCCGAAATCGTCGAGGCCTCGGTGCAAGTGCTCAAGGCCGCCGACCAGCGTTTCGGCCTGGGCATCTCGCTTGATTACGACGACGTCGGCTTCACCAGCCTGGAAAAGCACGGCACCACCCTGCGCCAGGAGGTGCTGGACAAGTCGCGCGGCTACGACGGCATCATCCTGGGCACCCAGTCGCATGCCGATTACCCCGCGCCCGAGAAGGGCGGCCGCAACGTGTCGGCTGGCTTTCGCATCGGCCTGGACCTGTACGCCAACGTGCGGCCGGCCCGTACCCGTCCCTTCCTGCAGTCCAATATGCGTGAAGGCCGCAGCATGGATCTGGTCATCATGCGTGAAGCCACCGAAGGCTTCTATCCGGACCGCAACATGAGCCGCGGCTGGGGCGAGATGATGCCC
>CAZCTU010000005.1:0-20242 GCA_964501495.1 uncultured Ramlibacter sp. | reverse complement strand
CCATCTGCTCCAAGCTCGGTCGCATCCCGACCAAGGAGGAGTACATGGCCGACATGGGCGTGCTCACCGCCAACGGCGACAAGGTCTACCAGTACCTGAACTTCGACAAGATCGGGGACTACACCGAGGCGGCTGCCAAGGTTGCGGCCTGAAGCCCCCCGGCACGGTCTGCGGACCGTCCATGAGAAAGCGGCCCTCGGGCCGCTTTTTTCATCCGCGGGTGACGCGGCGCGGGACGGCCATGCCCCGGTTCATCGGCCCGTGTTCCCGTCGGGGTCGGCTCCGGACTGCAGCGCACGGATCGGCGCCAGCCCCAGGGCGTGGGGCGGGCCATTGACGACGCACTGGACCACCTCCGCGACCTCGACAGGGGAGAGCGTCTCCTGCGTCCGGCTCCCCTGCGCCTTCAAGGCCTCGCGCATGTCGGCCAGCAGGCGCGCGCGGTACGCAGGGGTCAGCTCGGGGCGCACCGGCCCCAGCGGGTAGATGACGTGGTTCCCCAGCGGACGCAGCGAGGCCGAGATCGCCTGGGTCGAACGGCGCGGCTGCCAGTCGCGCAGGTCCGCCTCCTTCTGCGCCCAGACCTCCTCGCGGTGCCGACCCAGTGCTTCGGCGATGCGGTCCTCCATGCAGGCCCGGGCGAACCGCTCCACATCGGGCGGCGCGAGGGGCTGCTCACGGCGGGTGGCGTCCACCCCCTGCTCGAACACCTGCCGGGCCTCGGCGCGATGGCGCTCGAGCAGGACGCCAACGGCCTGCAGGGTGCCATCCAAGCCGGTGGCCACGGGAAACGCCCCGGCGGCCTCGTCCGGCCCCAGTTCGTCCTCGACCATCTGCCGCAGGGCGCGCAGGACTTCAGGGGCATCCTGGCAGACGTGAGCATCGAGGCAAATCCCGGTCGCCGGATTGCCAATGGCCTGGAGGAGGCCGAGCGTCAAAGGCTTCAGGTCCGCGCTCTGGCCGTGGTTGAATCGGATGGGGACGGAGGGTTGCCGGTTCGCAGGGGCCGGAGCCGGGGCCGGCGCGGGCTTGCGAAATAGCGAGGAGAGCATCGAAGCGGTCCTGAGTCAGAGGTGGCGTCACCGCCCGGACGCCCCGGGGAGCGGCGACTGGCCCTGCTTCGTAACTGACGAATTGCTGAATGCTGTCAAATTACTGACGAGATGGCGGGCGGCTCTCCAGGAGGGAAAAAGGATTGGAACGAACAACACAAGGTTGGTGGAATGGCCTGATCGGGGTGGCGATCTTCAGCGGCTCGCTGCCGGCGACCCGGCTCGCGGTGGCAGCCTTCGACCCGGTGTTCCTCACCGGCGCCCGCGCGGTCCTGGCCGGCCTGCTCGCTGCCGCCCTGCTGGTGGCCGGGCGGCAGCGGCGGCCGCAGCGGGAGGACCTGGGCGCCCTGGCCCTGGTGGCCTTCGGCTGCGTGGTGGGCTTTCCCTTGTTCACGGCCCTGGCGCTGAAGCACATCACCTCGGCGCAGGCCATGGTATTCATCGGCGCCCTGCCGCTGTCCACCGCCATCTTCTCAGTGCTGCGGGGAGGTGAGCGACCGCGCCCGGCCTTCTGGCTGTTCTCGGTGCTGGGCAGCGGCATGGTCGGCGGCTATGCGCTGGCCCAGGGCGCGGCGGCCTCGCTGGTTGGTGACGCGCTGATGCTGGCCGCCATCGCGGTCTGCGGCCTGGGCTATGCCGAGGGCGCGCGGCTCACGCCCCGCCTGGGCGGGTGGCAGGTCATCTCATGGTCGCTGGTGCTCTCGCTGCCGGTGATGCTGCCCCTGGCGGCCGCCACGCTGCCGGCCTCGTTCGACGGCGTCACTGCGCCGGCCTGGGCGGGCCTGGCCTATGTCTCGGTCTTCAGCATGCTGGTGGGCTTCATCTTCTGGTACCGCGGCCTGGCCCAGGGCGGCGTGGCCGCCGTCGCCCAGTTGCAGCTGCTCCAGCCGTTCCTCGGCCTGATGCTGGCCGCCCTGGTGCTTGGCGAGCAGGTCACCTGGCCAATGGCGCTGTCGGCCCTGGCCGTGATCGTGTGCGTGGCGGGCGCGCGCCGCTACGCGCGCTGAGCGCGGCCCGCTTCGCTCAGTCGACGACCAGGTTGAGGGAGCGCGCCAGGTCGCCCCAGACCTGCGCATCGCGGCGCACGGTCTCGGCGAACAGCTCCGGCGAGGTGGCCGGAATGTCGGTGAAGTTGAACTCGGCGAGGCGTTCCACCGTGGCCGGGTCCTTGAGGATCTCCTGCAGGGCGGCGCTGACCTTCTGCACGATGGGCTTGGGCGTGGCCGCGGGCGCGAAGAGGCCATACCAGGAGAAGGCATTGAAGGTCACGCCCGACTCCGAGAGGGTGGGCACGTCCGGCAGGCGCGGCAGGCGGCTGGCACCGCCGTAGGCGATGGCGCGGAGCTTGCCGCCGCGCACCAGTTCGACAGTGGACGAGATGTCGGCGCTGCCCACCATCAGCTGGCCGCCGATCACGTCCTGCACGCAGGGCGCGGTGCCCTTGTACGGGATGTGGGTCATCTTGATGCCGGTCTGCTTCTTGATGTACTCCACCAGCAGGTGGCCGCCCGAGCCGGTGCCCCAGGAGCAGTAGCTCAGCTTGTCCGGGTTGGCCTTGGCGTAGTCGACCAGCTCCTTCATGTTCTTGACCGGGAACTGCGGGTTGACGACCACGAAGTTGCCGGCCCGGCCGATCTGGCCGATGGGCGCCAGGTCTTTCACCGGGTCATAGGGCGGCTTGCGCATGATGGCCGGATTGACCACCTGGGCCGCGGTGTAGGTGAAGAGGAGGCGGTAGCCGTCGGGTTGTGCCCGGATCACGTTGTCGGTGCCCAGCACGCCGTTGGCGCCGGGCTTGTTCTCGATGACCACTGACTGCTTCAGGGCGCGCGAGAGGCGCTCACCGATGAACCGGCCGATGGTGTCAGTGCCGCCAGCAGGGGCGGTGGGCACCACCAGGGTGATGGGTCGGTCCGGGTAACTGCCCTGGGCGAAGGCTTCCGCTGTCAGCGATGCCAGCAAGGCGAGCATGAGGGTGGGGAGCAGGCGGGTCGAGGTGACTTTGATCATCGTTGTCTCCGTGCGTTGGATGTGGTGTGGGTGTTCTTCACGAGTGGCCGGCGCTGGCCGAAGCATCGGGCAGCGCGCCGCGCTTGCCATCGGGGTTTGCCGCAGGGCGGGCCGCATTCGCCTGCGCCTCGAGCCGGGCGGCGCCGTGGTGGTAGAGGCTCTTCGAGATGTAGGTCTGCACCTGGGGCGCGCGCTCGCGCAGCCAGCCAGCCTTGAGGCGGCGGGCCTCGGCAAACTCCGGCGCCTCGCCTTCAGCCAGAGCCAGCAGGTCGATCACGTGCAGGGCCAGCTGCAGCCGGCCGCCCTCGGCATGGCGGCGGGCCTGGGCCAGCACCGCCGCCTTGTCGGCGATGGCCTCGCCCAGTGCGCGGGCCACGTCCTCGGGGGGCGCGGGGTGCAGGGAGGTGGGGTTGCGGTCCCACCAGCCGTTTTCCGAGCGGTAGATGTCGCGGACGATGTAGCTGCGGTCGCCGTAGGTGGGGCGCATCCACTCGGGGCCGAACAGGTCCTCGGGATAGCGGATGCGGGCGAGGATCTCGCGCTCGCCCAGGCCCTCGTTCATGAGGCGCACCGTCTCGGTCCGCAGCCAGCGCAGGGCCAGGGTGGTGCGGCCCAGAACCTCGCGCACCGCCTGCGCACCCACGATCGTGGGGCCGAACTCGCGCACCACCTGCTCGGGGTTCAGCGCGAGCAGGTCCTCCAGGGTGTCGGCCCAGCGCACCGGGTCGCGCAGGGTGCGCAGCGGCGTGCCGATGTTGGGAATGGAGTCGATCACCGCCGGCCCGCCATAGAGAACGCGCTGGGCGGGGCACCAGACGGCGATGCAGCAGTCCGTCTCGGAGGGCGCCCACATCAGCTCGACGCGCTGCTCGCCCTCGCCGATGACGAGGTGACGGTCGAAGGTCTCTTCGGGCTCGTGCAGGCGCATCGCGAAGCTGCCGGGCGGCATGCGGAACTGCATTTCGTTCAGGTGCTGCTGCAGCGCCTGCGTCTCGCGGTAGCGGGCGTAGCGGCGTGGCACGTTGCGGTGGGCGATGAGGCGCGGGGCCGGCTCGCCGCGCTCGCGGGCGTGTTCCAGCCACTGCGGCACCCCGGCGTTGTAGCCGGCGTGGCCGTGGCTGTAGCAGAGGGCATGCACCGGCGCGTCGCTGCAGCGACGCAGCGCCTCGATCATGCCGGCGGTGACCTTACCGCCTGGGCCGGCGTCGACGACCACGAGGCCCGCCGAGGTTTCGGCCACGAAGGACTGGCCCTGGCCATGCAGCAGCCAGATGCCGGGCGCGACGGGCTGGGCGCCCTCGCCGGTCTTGAGCGGCAGGCCGGTGCCGGCGGCCATGGGGGACATCGTGCCCGTGGCCACGCCGCCTGCGGGCTCAGAGGCGCTCGAGGGCAGGGAGCTCATAGCGGCCCTCCAGCATGTCGGGGGTGGGCAGGTAGGCCCGCAGGCACAGGTAGAAGCTGCCCTCGGGGGCGGGCAACCAGTTGGCGCGCTCCACCGGGGCGGTGGGCGCCGCGCGCTGCAGGGTGAGGGTGAGGCCGCCATCGGCGTCCCGCTGCAAACCCGGTGTGCGATCGCCGATCGCGAAGCGCTCGATTTCGTTGGGCACCAGCATGCAGTCGCGGGTGTCGTACATCGTGAGCGACCAGAAGGCCTGGGCCGGCGGCAGCTGCCCCGGGGCGAAGCGCAGGCGGTAGCGGTGATGGCCATCGAGCGGGCGGCCCTGGCCGTCGTGATAGGCCATGGGGTAGTAGGCCTCCAGGCTGTCGAGGGCGCCGATGTACTTGAGCGCGACCTGCGCGCGCATCAGATAGTCGCTACCGAAGCTGCGGCCCAGGGGCGGCATGTACTGCCAGCCGCTGGGACGCGTCTGCGCCACGCCGGTCTCCTGCCAGCGGGCCAGGCAGGTCCGAAGGGCGGTGTCGATCACGTCGATTTGCGCAGGTGAGGGGGCGCCCAGGCCGGCGCCGATGCCCACTTCCGCGAAGCGGGCCACCAGGGCGCGCTCGCCGGCCGGCGGCGGGTTGACGGCCAGCGCCTCGTTCACCACGGCCAGGAAGCGCGCCGCGTCGGGCCGGGCGGGGTCCATCTGCGGACCGGGCTCGAAGCGCATCGGCAGGCGCTGCGTGGGCAGGGCCGGGTGCAGGTGGAAGCCGTCCTGCAGCGCGTGGACGGCGGGCAGGTCGGCAGGGCCGTCGACCAGGATGCGGCCGATGATCCAGACCCAGGGCGTCGGTGACTCGATCACCGGCAGGCCTGCGAGGGCCTGGGGCAGATCGCCCTTCCAGCCTGGCGGCGTGATCACGTGGCGGCCGGCGCCCGTGCCGGTGCAGCGCGAGCCGATGCTGCCGAAGGGGTTGGTGTAGAAATCCAGCAGGCCCAGCACGTAGTAGCGGCCCCCGGTGTCCGGCACCTCGATCACCAGCGGCCCCTGGCGCAGGTCCAGCCAGGTGTTGACGTAGAGCGTGTCGTTGTTGGGGGTCACCACCTTGCTGCGGCCGGATCCGAGCAGCTCGCGCGCGTGTACGAGCACGTTGCACCAGCGGCGCGTGTCCTCGGGGCTTTCGCCGGCCGGGCCGGCATGGCAGCGGCGTGGCGAGGTGACCGCGCGCATGCGGGACATCTCGGCCAGCGGAAAGGCGTAGGTGACCGCCTCCTCGGCCAGGGCCTGCAGCGCGCTCTTGTCCGTGGTGTGGCTCGTGCTCATTCAGTTCTCCAGAGGTTCCAGCGCCGGGATGCGCCATTGCCGCACGCCTTCGCGCGGGTGGTAGAGGCGCAGGATCAGGTAGAAGTGACCCGCGGGCGCGGGCAGCCAGTTGCGGGCGTCGGCGGGCCGGCGGTGCGCGAAGTCGATCTCCAGCGAGCCGTCGGCCTCCAGCCGCAGGCCGGGGGTGCGGTCGCCGATCGCATGGCGGCCGATTTCGTTGGGGTAGAGGAAGCGGTCGGCGTCATACAGGGTCACCGACCAGAAGGCTTCCACCGGCGGCAGCGCGCCTGGCTCGAAGCGCATGCGGTAACGGCGCTCGCCGGTGAGGGGCTCCTGGCGTGCGTCGAAGTGGCCGGCGCCATAGAGCGCCTCGTCGGTGGCCAGCGCCCCCAGGCCGATGTAGGCGGTCAGCGCGCGCACCAGGTAGTCGTTGCCGTAGCGGCCGGCGCGCGAGGCCAGGGTCCAGGGCCGCTTGTGGCGGCTGCGTGCCGCGGTGGCGACCAGGGTCACCGCTTCCGCGAAGCCCGTCACCAGCCCGGCGCGCTGGGGATCGTCCAACGCCTCCCAGCTGAAATGCGCGCTCGGCACCAGCCCGGCCTGCCCCAGCCAGGCGACCAGCCCTGCGTCCTCGGTGCGCCCGGGCGTCTCGGCCAGGGCCTGGCACAGGCGGGTGAAGAAGCGCGGCGCCACCTCGGCGGCGGGGCGCTGCTGCTCCCAGGCCTCGGCCATGGCGTCGACCGAGGCGCCTTCCCAGCGCTCCACCGCCAGCGGGCGGCGGCCCCGGCCGGTGCCCGACGCGGGCGCCAGCGCGATCTCGTCCTGCAGCGCGTGCGCCGCCGGCAGGTCCGCCTTGTCGGCCACCAGGATGCGGCCGATCAGCCAGACCAGGTCGGTGGGGCAGCGCACCACGCGGTGGTGCGCGAGGGACGGCGGCACCTCGCCCTTGGGACCCACGAGTAGCACCGTCTCGCCCTCGGCCTGGCAGTTGCGCGGGCCCAGGTTCTCGAAGTTCTCGGTCCAGGCGTCGTACAGGGCCAGCACGAAGTAGCGTCCCGGGTGCCGCGCGGCGGCGGGCACGGTGAGCAGGCGCGGACCATCGGCCAGGTGGATCCAGGCCGTCGTGTAGAGGAGGTCGTTGGCCGGGGTGACGATGTCCCGGTCCTGGTCGGTCGAGGGCTGGCGGATCGAGTGCAGCGCGTCGACGGGCGCGCGCAGCGGCTCGCCCGGCGCGCCGCCGGTCTGCAGGCGGCAGGTGCGCATGGACTCAATCAGCGGGTAGCCGAAGACGAAGGCGGTGAGGCCGATGGCGCGGGCCAGGTCCTGGCGGGCGCTGGCGAGGGTGGCCGGCGTGGAGGTGGGTGTACTCATGGCAGATGTCTCCGTTCAGGAAGCAGATTCGGTGGCAACGGGGCGGCCGATCACCAGCGCGTCCAGCGCCACGCAGCCGCCCTCAGCCGCGGGTCGGGCCAGCAGCGGGTTGATCTCGGCGCTCTCCAGCGCGTCGCCGGCGCGCTCAGCGAAGGACGCCAGCGCCATCAGGGCGTCGACCAGCGAGTCGAGGTCCGCCGGCGCCTTTCCACGCGCGCCTTGCAGCAGGGGCAGGGCGCGCAATTCACCCACCATCGCCTGCACGTCGTTGCGGGTCACCGGCAGCAGCCGCAGGCTCACGTCGCGCAGGGTTTCCACATGTACGCCGCCCAGGCCGAACATCAGCACCGGGCCGAACACCGGGTCACGGTGCACGCCTGCAATGCACTCGACGCCGCCGCGCACCATGCGGGCCGCGAGCGCGCCTTCGAGCCGGGCGTCAGGCCGCGCCTGGCGGGCGCGCGCCTGCAGGGTCTCGAAGGCCTGCCGGGCCTCGTCGGCGCCGCGCAGGCCCAGGGCCACGCCGCCGATGTCGGACTTGTGCGGGATGTCGGGGCTGGCGATCTTGAGCGCGATCTCGCCGCCCAGGGCCTGCAGCGCCTCGGCGGCTTCGCCGGCGTTTTGCACCAGGCGGTGCGGCACTACCGGCACGCCGGCATCGGCCAGCAGAGCCAGGCTGCGGGCTTCGGACAGGGGACCGGCGGCCAGGGCGGCGGGGGCCTGGACGGCCGGGTGCGCCGGGGTCGCTGCGCGAGACGATGCCCGCGCGCGCTCGCCACGACGGGTCAGCGCCGCCAGCGTGCGCACGCCCACCGAGGGATCGGCGAAGACCAGGCAGCCCAGGGCCTCCATCTCCCTGCGGCGCTCGGGCGTGAGCAGGGTGCTGATCGCGAGCACCGTGTCGGGGTACTCCTGCCGCAGCGTCCTTACCAGGTCGACCAGCAGCGGCCAGAAGGCCTCGGAGGCGCCTGCCGCCGCAAAGAAACCGAGCCAGGAGGCATAGCCCTGGTCCTGCAGCATCAGCCTCGCGCTGCGCAGCATCAGCGACGGGTCGTTGGTGACCTGGCCAGTGATGTCCACCGGGTTGCGGGGCGCGGCAAAGGGCACCCACTCGCGGGTCTGCCGCTGCGCCGCTTCGGACAGCGGCCGCACTTCCAGGCCGGCGGCGCTGGCCTCGTCGGCCATGAGCGCGCCCACGCCGCCAGAGACGGTGAACAGGCCGATGCTGCGGTCTCGCGGGGCGCGGCCGGCGACGGCGGCGCTCACCGCCAGGTCGAAGAATTCAGTGAGCGTGGTGGCGCGCAGCACGCCGTAACGGCGAAACAGGGTGTCGTAGACCGCGTCGTCTCCTGCGAGCGATGCGGTGTGAGAGGCCGCGGCCTGCGCGCCCAGCGCGGTGGTGCCGACCTTGACCGCCACCACCGGCTTGCCGTGGGCCTGGGCCAGGGCAAGCGCGGCGCGCAGGCGCGGCCCGTCGCGGCAGCCCTCGAGGTAGGCCATGATCACGTCGGTGCCCGGGTCCTGGGCCAGCCAGGCCAGGCCGTCGGCCACCTGCACGTCGGCCTCGTTGCCGGTGGTCGCCCACAGCGAGAGGCCCACGCCGCGCGCGTGCGCCATGGCGTAGGCATAGGCGCCGAAGGCGCCGGACTGGCTCACCAGCCCGATGCGGCCCGGCGCCACCCGCCCGGCGCGCGGCGCGGGCGAAAAGGTGGCGTACACGTTGCGCGCCGTGTTCATCAGGCCCAGGCAGTTGGGGCCGATCATGCGGATGCCGGCGGCGCGGGCCCGCGCAGACAGCCGCTGCTGCGCGGCTTCTCCCTCGGCATCGACTTCGGCATAGCCTGCGGAGAACAGCACGATGGCCTTCACGCCGGCAGCGATCGCATCTTCCAGCGCCGCCTCCACCTGCGCCTGCGGGATGGCGAAGATGGCCAGGTCCACCGGCTCGCCGATGGCGCGCAGGCTGGCATGGGCGGGCAGGCCCTGCACGTCCCCGCCGCGCGGGTTGACCGCGAACAGGCGGCCGTCGTAGCCGAAGCGAAGCAGGTAGTCCAGCGGAATGCCGCCGATCTTGCTGGCCGTGGCCGAGGCACCGACGACGGCGATGGACCGAGGCGCGAACAGCGCGGAGAGGCTGGGAAAGTCGAAGTCGACCGCGAGGTCGAGCGGGACGTCGAGCGGGAGGTCCTTGGGCATCATGGCGCCACGATAAGGACCGCAGTGGATCGCATACAGTCAAGCAGGCGACAATCGCGAGCAATTCGTTTCCGGGAATACCCTATGCGCTCCCAGCCCGTGCAAGAGCACAGCCTGACCCTGATCCAGCGGGGCTTGCGCCGCTGCAATTTGTTCAAGGACTGGCCGGATCTGGTGATCGACCGCCTGGCCCGCATCGCGCGGCTGGAGCACTACCCGCGCGGCGCGCAGGTTCTGGCCCAGGATCGGCTGCAGCGCGACGTGATCCTGGCGGTGTCGGGCACGCTTGCCATCAGCGGCGTCAACGTACGGGGAGGCAAGTTCACCCTCTCCCTTGTCGGGCCAGGCGAGCCGTTTGGCCTGATCCGGTTGCTCAATCAGGGTGACCAGTTCTACGACTACCACGCCCACGTGGATTCGGTGGTGATCCATCTGGCCAGCGATGCCTTAACCGCAGTGATCGACCAGACTCCGCGCCTTTGGAAGGACGTGGCCCTGCTCGCGCTGTCCCGCCATAGAGACAGCATCATCACCATGCAGCGGCGCGCCTTGGGAGGGATGCAACAGAGCCTGGCCCAGGCCCTGCTGGACCTGGCCCGCGCGGGTGGTCTGCGGCCGGGGGGGGATGGCGCTATCCGTCTGGACCTGTCGCAGGCTGAACTCGCGCACATGCTGTCGGTGTCGCGCCAGACCATGAACAAGGAACTGGGCCTGCTGGCGAAACAAGGCTTGGTGGGTATCGCCTATGGACAGGTCCGCCTGCTGGACATGCCGGGCCTGCGGCGGATTGCGCAATTGCGCTGAGAGGGCCGCCTCATCCCCAGGCCGCGTACATCACCGCCGGAAACGTCGCCACCCAGGCCCAGAAGAAGCGATTCAGGCCGAAGAACCAGAACACCAGGAAGTGGAACAGCGCCGCCACCGCGCAGAAGAAGGCGGCGATGCGCAGGTCCAGCAGCGCCAGCGGCGCGCAGCCCTCCCAGACGGTGAAGGACCAGGACACGAGCCGCGCCACCAGCGGGTGGCGGAACACACTGTCCGACGGCAGCGGGCCGTAGACGCCGGTGTCCAGGAACAGGGGCAGGGCCTCGCCGCGGCGCCACTCGGGCCGCAGCAGCTTCACCCAGCCCGAGACGAAGTAGGAGGTGATGGACTGCAGCGCCACGTACCACAGGCCAGCGCGCCAGCCCGCCTCCATGCCGGCCCAGGCGCCCCACAGGTGGGCGATCAGCAGGCCGGTCAAACCGACCAGGGTCATGAAGTCGCTGCCGCCGTTGAAGGCGCCGCGCCAGCGAAGCAGCAGCAGGAGCGCAATCACGAAGAGGGCCACCGCCCCGGCTGCCTGCAGCAGGCCGGCCATCAGCGCCAGCGCCAGGGCGCCCCGCAGGCCCAGCATCGCGAGGTAGGGCCCGGGGCGCGCAAACAGCGCGTCGGCCAAGGCCCGCAGGCCGGGTGGCTGCGCCGGCATCTCCAGGCGCTGGACGGACCAGTCGCTGACCCGGTCAAGGCGCTGGACGCGCCATTGCTCCAGCGTCTGCAGCAGGAGGCTCCAGCCCAGAAGGACTTCGAAGCCGCGCACGAAATCGGCCTGGGACAGGCCGCTCATGAAATCCGCGAGGGCCGTGAGGTCCGCGGAGGGCGGGAACATCGTCATGCGCGGACCACCGGCAGGACCGGCGACTGCAGCATCCGCTCGGGCGCCTCGCCACGGGGCGAGGCCAGCCGCAGCTCGAACTGGTAGGCCTCCAGGGGCAGCTTGGCGGCGACCTGTGCCTCCACGCCTTCAAGCGCCAGCCGCGCGACCAGCTGGTAGGTCACGCAGGCCTCGATGTCGCCACCCTCGGGCAGGTCGTTGATGTCGGCTGCCAGGTGGTCCACCAGGTTCTGGTGGTTGAGGGCGAGGTTCACCGGCGCGTTGTGCAGCAGGTGCCACACGCGGCGCGGCGCGCGCGGATAGGCGAGCTGCCACGGCGTCCACTCGCCCGAGGCGAGGCGGCCGCGCACATGCAGCCGCGGCGGCCGGCCGACCGCGTGATAGAACTTCCAGTTCGGGAAGAAGGCGCGCAGGAAGAACCACCAGCGGCCGCGCAGCACCTGGGTGCGATGGCGCATCGCCCAGGCCAGCCAGGCGAAATAGGCGATGAAAAGGAACAGGGTGGTCGCGATGACCATGTTCGAGCGCATCCGGCGATCCTAGCCTGCGTACGAGGGCGCCACCGCGGCCTCGCTTCGTCCCTGGGACGAGCCTGCGCCGGTCGCCTCAGGCCCCGCGCTTGAACAGCGCGAGGAAGCTTCCGGCGACGATGAACATGGCTCCAAAGACGCGGTTGGTGGTCCGCACATGGGCCTCCGAGCGCAGCGAGCTGAGCACGCGCGAGGCCAGGGCGGTGTAGCCCCCCATCACCACCAGGTCGGTGAAGCCCAGCGACAGGCCCATCACCAGGTACTGCGGCGCCAGCGGCGCGGACAGGTCCAGGAACTGGGGCAGCACCGCCAGCAGGAACACCGTGCCCTTGGGGTTGACCGCGTTGATGGCCCACCCGCGCAGGATGGAGCGGCGCACGTTGAACACCGGGCCGGCTTCGGCCGGGTCCTCGGTCACCGCCCGTGCCGGCATGCGCCACTGCTGGATGCCCAGGTAAACCAGGTAGGCCACGCCCACCCACTTGATCGCCTGGAAGGCCAGGGTCGAGGCTGCCACCAGCGCGCCCAGGCCGACGCCGACGACGAGCATCTGGGTCCAGATGCCCAGGATCAGGCCGAGGACGGTGACGTAGCCGCGGCGAAAGCCGTGGTGCAGGCCGGCGGTCATCGCGGCGACCGCGCCCGCGCCGGGCGAGATGCTGATCGCCCAGCAGGCGGCGAAGAAGGCGAGCCAGGTGGAGAACTCCATGGCGGGATTATTGATGAACCCGCTGGCGCTTCCCGCGGCCTCAGTCGCGGAAGTACACCATCTGGTGCGTGCTCGCGAGCCGCTGGCCGGCGGCGGCAGGCCGCATTGTCGTGCCCGCCCGCGGGCGGGGTCAGGCGGCGGACTGCTCGCTTCCTTCGCGCAGCACGTCCAGGAAGCGCTCGGCCAGCGGCGAGGGGGTGACGCCACGCCGGACGTAGGCCGAGACCTGCCGCGGAAACCGCAGCTCGGGCAGCGGCAGGGCGGTCAGGGTGCCGGGCGGGTAGTCGTCCAGCATCGACTGGCTCACGATGGTGAGCAGGTCGCTTTGCATCAGCAATTCGATCAATTGGACGGTGGTGTTATTGACCTCGACCACCACCCGCGGCGGCGGCAGGCCCTGGCCGGCCATCAGGGTCTCCAGGCGGCGGCGGCCGCCCACGCCAGTGCCGGGCAGCATCCACTCGGCGTCGGCCAGGTCCTCCAGCTTCAGCCGGCGGCGCGCCAGCAGCGGGTGGCCCTCGCGGACAGCCACGCACAGGTCGTCGTTGAAAAGCGGAAAGGCCTGCAGGTCGTCGGTGGGCTCGGCCGGCACCGCGTTGATCGCCACGTCCAGGTCGCCCTTGCGCAAGGCAGTGAGCAGGCCGTCGTTGAGGTTGATGTCCACCACCATCCGCGCGGCCGGCCGCTGCCGGTGCAGTTGCAGGCAGGCCGGCACGAAGACGCGCTGGGTGTACAGCGGCGACACGCCCACCCGCAGCACGCCCTGCGCGCCCAGGTGCAGGTCGCTCGCCTCCTTGATCGCGTCGCCCAGGTGCCGGCGCATGGCCTGGGCGCGGGCGTGGAACTGGGTGGCCACCCAGGTCAGGGACATGCCCTTGGCGGTGCGGTCGAACAGGGGAAAGCCCAGCTCGCGCTCCAGGCGCTGGACGCCCTTGGTCACCGCCGGCTGGGAGACGCCCAGGTCCAGCGCCGCGCGGCGTACCTGGCCGCTCTTGGCTACGGCCAGGAAATAGTCGATGTCGTCGAGTCGAACGGCCATGTCGCGGCTTTCCGGAAGGGAGGGAGCAGGGCCCCGATGGGATTCCTAGGGTTTACCCGTGGGGAATCATTTGAATAACCATAGGTTATCGCAAGGTGGGGCCGGATTATCGGCTTCGGGTGGGGCGGCGCCTAGACTGCGACGGAACCGATACCCCCAAGGAGAAGCCCCATGGCCCGCCCTGAACGCCGCACGGAGGTTCGCGCATGAACCTCGGCATGTACCTCGCGCGCAGCGCGCGCTTCTGGGCGGACCGCCCGGCCCTGCTGTTTCGCGACCGGGTCATCACCTACCGGCAGCTCGAGGCCCGCTCCAACCAGCTGGCCCACGCGCTCCAGGGCCTGGGCCTCAAGCGCGGCGACCGTGTCGCCATCGTCTCCCCCAACCGGCCCGAGATCGTCGAGATCGAATGCGCCCTGTACAAGCTCGGCCTGGTGAAGGTGGCGCTCAATTCGCGCCTGGCCCCGGCCGAACTCGAGGACGCCATGGCCAACGCCGAGCCGGTGGCCGTCTTCGCCGGGCCCGAGCACCGGGCCATGGTCGACGCGACCACCGCCAGCCTGTCCAGCCTGGCCCACCGCATCGGCTTCGACCTGGGCGCCGAAGAAAAGTCCGGCGCCTGGAAGGACTTCGAGCCCCTGATCGGCAACTGCCCCGACACCCACATCCGGGTCGAAATGCGCCCCGAGGAACTGGCGGTGCTGCACTACACCTCCGGCTCCACCGGCAAGCTCAAGGCGGCCATGCAGACGGTGGGCAACCGCCAGGCCTCGCTGCGCAAGATCGTGATGGGCCGCATGTCCAGCGGCCCCGGCGACGTGCTGGCCCTGTGCGGCCCGATCACCCACGCCAGCGGCATGTTCATCCAGCCCATGCTGTTCCAGGGGGCGACCATCCTCATCCTGGAACGTTTCCACCCGGCCGAGATGCTGGCCGCGATCGAGAAGCACAAGGTGACCATCACCTTCTTCGTGCCGGCCATGATCAATGCGCTGCTGGCCGAGCCCTCCATCAAGACCCGCGACCTTTCCAGCCTGAAGCTGGTGAGCTACGGCGCCGCGCCGATGTCGCCCACCCGCATCCGCGAGGCCTGGGCCGCCTTCGGCCCGGTGCTGGCCCAGGGCTACGGCGCCGGCGAGACCACCGGCGGCGTGGTGAGCCTGTCCACCGAGGATCACCGCCGCGCGATCGAGGGTGACCGTCCCGAGCTGCTCTCCGCCTGCGGCCGCCCCCTGGGCGAGTGCGAGGTGGAGGTGCTGGACGACGAGGGCCACCCGGTCTCGGGTGATGCCATCGGCGAGATCTGCGTGCGCGGCCCCGACGTCTTCGCCGGCTACTGGCGCGCCGAGGCGTCAACCCGCGAGGTGCTGCAGGACGACGGCTGGCTGCGCACCGGCGACCTGGCCCGCGTCGACCACGAGGGCTACATCCACATCGTCGACCGCCGCAAGGAGATGCTGGTCTCCGGTGGCTTCAACGTCTACCCCAGCGAGGTGGAGGCGGTGCTGGCCCAGCACCCGTCCATCTACGAGGTCTGCGTGATCGGCGTGCCCGACGACCACTGGGGCGAGGCGGTCAAGGCCGTCGTCGTCCTGAAGCCTGGCCAGGAGGCCACCGACACCGACGTCATGGACTTCTGCAAGGGCCGCCTGGCCGACTTCAAGCGCCCGCGCTCGGTCGACTTCGTCGCGGCGCTGCCCAAGAACCCCAACGGCAAAATGTCCCGCAAGGACGTGCGCGAGCCGTACTGGCGCGGCCGCACCCGCCGCGTGAACTGAACTGCCCCATCGCCTGTTTGATTAGCGAGGCCACCGTGACTGCACCCGCACAACCCCAGGCCGCCAAGGCGGCCCCCGCCTTCGAGGGCTCGGCCCGCGCGATGGAATTCATCGCCCGCGTCGACGCCTTCATCGCCGAGGAGCTCGAGCCCATCGCCCGCGAGGCCCGGCTCGCGCCCGACGCCAGCCCCGACAAGGACCTGCTGCAGAAGGTATGGCGGGCCTCGCAGGCCCGCGGCCTCTACGGCATGACCCTGCCCGAGCCCCTGGGCGGTGCGGGTTTCGACCTGGTGGACCACTGCCTGATCAAGGAACACATCTACGCCAGCGGCTCGCCCTTCGCGCCGCACATCCTGGGCGAGCTCTCGGGCCCGCCGCGCCTGGGCGCCCTGGTGCGCCAGGCCACGCCCGAGCAGATGCAGCGCCTGGTGCTGCCGGTGGCGCGCGGCGAGAAGGCGATCTGCTTTGCCATCACCGAGCCCGAGGCGGGCTCGGACGCCGCCTCGCTGCAGACCCGCGCGGTGCTGGAGGGCGACGAGTGGGTGCTGACCGGCACCAAGCGCTACATCTCGGGCTCGCCCTTCTGCGACATGGCCATCATCATCGCCAACTCCGGCGACGACCCGGCCGCGCGCGAGACCACCGCCTTCCTGGTCGAGCGTGACCGCCCCGGCTTCTCGATCCACGGCGGCTACAAGACCATTGCCGGCCAGAGCCACACCGCCGACATCCACCTGGAGAACTGCCGCATCCCGGTGGCCAACCAGATTGGCGAGCGGGGCCGCGGCCTGGCCCTGGCCCTGGGTCGCATCACCGTCAACCGCCTGCTGCACACCCCGGCCATGCTGGGCCTGGCGAAGCTGGCGCTGCAGGACTCGATCCGCCATGCGCAGACCCGCAAGCAGTTCGGCCAGCCGATCGGCGCCTTCCAGAGCATCCAGCACATGATTGCCGACATGGCCACCGAGCTGGCCGCTGCCCGCGCCCTGATGCTGTCGGTGGCGCGCAGCCTGGACCAGGGCGGCGAGGCCCGGGTCGAAGCCTCGATGGCCAAGCTCTTTTGCTCCGAGACCGCCTTCCGCATCGCCGACCGCGCGGTGCAGATCCACGGCGGTGACGGCATCGTGCAGGGCAGTCGGGTGGAATTCCTGTTCCGCGTGCTGCGCATGTACCGCATCCTCACCGGCACCAGCGAGATCCAGCGCAATACGATTGCGCGGGAACTCCTGGCGCCGCCTTCCGCCAGGGCCCGACCGGCCTGAGTTCCGCCCGGAGGGGGCGCACGAGGTCCCCTCCCAGAAAAACCAACTAATTCCTTCATCCAGGAGACACGCATGAAACTCTCGACTTCTTCCCGCCGCAGCGCCCTCGCCGCCGGCCTGCTGGCCGCCCTGGCCTTCCAGACGGCCGCCCAGGCCCAGGACTTCCCGAACAAGCCGATCAAGTGGGTCGTGCCCTATGCCGCAGGTACTGCACCGGACCAGACGGTGCGCATCGTGAGCGATGCGATGGTCGAGGTGCTCAAGCAGCCCATCGTGATCGAGAACCGCCCCGGTGCTGCCGGCAACGTTGGCGCGCAGGCGGTGGCCAAGGCCGCCCCGGACGGCTACACCTGGATCTACTCCGGCTCGCCCATGTCCACCAACATGCGCATGTACAAGCAGCCTGGCTTTGACGTGATGAAGGACTTCATCCACGTGGGGCGAATCGGCGTGTCCGAGCTGGTGGTGGTGACCCACCCGCAGTCGGGTATCGGCAGCATGAAGGACCTGGTGGCCCAGGCCAGGAAGAACCCCGGCAAGCTCAGTTACGCCACCGGCGGCGTGGGCACGCCCGCGCACATGGCCGGCGCCCTGGTCATGAGCGTGGCCGGTGCCGATGCCCTGCACGTGCCCTTCAAGGGCGCCAATGAGTCCACCCAGGCGGTGATCGGCCGCCAGGTCGACTACGCCCTGGCCCTGTCCACCGTGGTGATTCCGCACATCCAGTCCGGCCGCCTGCTGGCCCTGGCCGTCTCCGGCAAGAGCCGCCTGCCGGCCCTGCCCAATGTGCCCACCCTGATGGAAACCGGCATCAATACCAGCGTGAGCTCCTTCGGCGGCCTGTCCGTGCCGGCCGGCACGCCCGCGCCCATCGTGGCGAAGATCAACGACGCGCTCCAGAGGGCGATGAACACGCCGAAGGCCAAGGAGCGGATGGACGCCCTGGGCGGCCAGTTCACCCCCGGCAGTGGTGCCGAGCTGACCGAGGCCTTCCGCCAGGAGATCCCGCTCACCGAGGCGATGATGCGCGCCGCCAAGCTCGAGGCGCAGTGAGTCGCGACGACAATCGCCCCACTGACTTCCTGATTCCTGCATGAACGCGCCTTCCGCCCCCGCCGCTCCGTCCCGCACGCCTTCCAAACCTGCCACCGACGCCACCCGCGCGCGCCAGCAGGCGCTGCGCGCACGCCTGCCCCTGCAGGACCGCCAGGCCTTCGAGGACGCGCACCGCGGTCTGGTGGAGACGGCCAAGGACCTGCAGGTCATGGGCGCCAACGGCCGCACCGTGTGGACCCTGCGCGGGTTCGAGTTCCTGGAGAAGGAGGACGCGCCCGACTCGGTCCACCCGGGCCTTTGGCGGCAGGCGCGCCTGAACATGTTCAGCGGCCTGTTCAAGGTCTGCGAGCGCATGTACCAGCTGCGCGGCATGGACCTGGCCAACATGACGATCATCGAGGGCGACACCGGCCTCATCGTCATTGACCCGCTCACCTACGTGGAGCGGGCCCAGGCGGCGATGGCGCTGTACTACAGGCACCGCCCGCACAAGCCGGTGGTGGCCGTCATCTATACCCACAGCCACGTCGACCACTTCGGTGGCGTGCGCGGCGTGATCGACGAGGCCGACGTGCTGGCCGGCAATGTGCAGGTCATCGCGCCGGCAGGCTTCATGGAGGAGGCGGTCTCCGAGAACCTGATCGCCGGCCCGGCCATGGGCCGGCGCGCCCTCTACCAGTTCGGCAACCTGCTGCCCCGCGGCGAGCTGGGCACGGTGGACGCCGGCCTGGGCAAGTCCTCGATGGCCGGCAGCTTGAGCCTGATCGCGCCCACCCGCCTCATCACCGAGGCGGTGGAGACGCTGGTCATCGACGGCATCGAGACCGATTTCATCCTCACCCCGGGCACCGAGGCGCCCGCCGAGATGATGATGTTCCACCCGCAGCTGCGGGTGCTCAATACCGCCGAGGTCGTCACCCAGTGCATGCACAACCTGCTGCCGATGCGCGGCGCCCAGGTGCGTGACCCCTTGGCCTGGTCCCGCTACATCAACGAGACCCTGCACCGCCACGGCGACCGCGCCGACATCCTGATCGCCCAGCACCACTGGCCGATGTGGGGTGGCGAGCGGGTGCGCGAGATGCTGCGCAAGCACCGTGACCTCTACAAGTTCCTGCATGACCAGACCCTGCGCCTGATCAACCGCGGCTACGTCGGCTCCGAGATCGCGGAGATGATCGAGCTGCCCGAGTCGCTGGCCGAGGACTGGTCCACCCACGCCTTCTACGGCCACCTGCCGCACAACGTGCGCGCCATCTACCAGCGTTACCTCGGCTACTACGAGGGCAACCCCGCGCAGCTCGAAGCCCTGCCGCCGGCGGCCGCCGCGCGCAAGACCATCGAGTACATGGGCGGCGCCGACGCCGTGCTGGCCCGCGCCCGCGCCGACTTCGACCAGGGAGAGTACCGATGGGTCGCCCAGGTGGGCTCGCAGCTGGTCTTCGCCGACCCCGCGAACCGCGCTGCGCGTGAGCTTGCCGCCGACGCCCTGGAGCAACTGGGCTACCAGAGCGAATCCGCCACCGCCCGCAATGCCTTCCTGCAAGGCGCGGCCGAACTGCGTGACGGCGTACCCCGCATCCCCGGAGGTGGCGGCACCGGCTACTCGCGCGACCTGGTGCGCGCGCTGCCGGCCTCCCTGTTCTTCGACTGGCTGGGGATCCAGGTCGACGGCCTGCGCGCCGCCGGACGCCGCATCGTCCTGAACTGGCGCCTCACCGGAACCGCCGCGGTCGAGGGTGTGGAGGACTGGACCCTCAACCTCGAGAACGGCGCGCTCACCCACCACCCCGGGCAATCCGCGGCCGCCGATGCCAGCCTCACCCTGGCGCGCCAGGTGCTGGACGACATCGCCCTGGGCAAGACCGGCCTGGCCGAGGCGGTGGAGGCCGGCCGGGTGCAGGTGCAGGGCGAACTCGCCCGGGTGCAGGAGCTCCTGGGCCTGATGGAGCGGCCTGGCGGCATGTTCCCGATGGTGGAGCCCCGCCCGGGGACCTGAGCCCGTCGGCCCGAGGTGGTCGGGCGGGATCGCCCGACCGATCCGCCACAATGCGCGCATGACCTCCGCGCAAACCCGTCGTCAAATCGGCATGTTCGGCATTGGCCACATGGGCCACGGCATCGCCTCCAACCTGGTCCGCAAGGGACACGACCTGGGCTTCTTCGAGCACCCCGGCAACCAGCCCACTGCGGACCTGGTGGCGGGCGGCGCGCGGGGCTTCACCGACCGCCAGGCCCTGGCGGCGCGCTCGGACATCGTGATCCTGGTTCTCACGGGCTCGGCGCAGGTGGAGGAGGTCCTCACCGGCGCGGGCGGCGTGCTCGAGGCCCTGCGCCCCGGCAGCCTGGTGATCGACTGCTCCACCTCGCTTCCCGGGTCCACCGCCCGCATGGCGGCTGCCGTCCAGGCTGCCGGCTCGCGCTTTCTCGATGCGCCCATGACCCGCACCCCCAAGGAGGCGGCCGAAGGCCGCCTGAACCTGCTGGTGGGCGGCGAGGCCGACGTCCTGGAGGAGGCCCGCCCGGTGCTGGCCTGTTTCGCCGAGAACATCGCCCATGTCGGCCCGATGGGGGCCGGCCACGGCATGAAGCTGGTGCACAACTTCGTCTCGCTGGGGATGATCGGCCTGCTGGCCGAGGCTGCCGCCTGCGCCGGCCACCACGGCATCAGCCCGCAGGCCTTTGTCGACGTGCTGGGGCAGGGCGGGGGCCGCGGCATCGCCCTGGAGCGCATTGCGCCTTACCTGCTCACTGGCGACGCGAGCAACCTCAAGTTCTCCCTGGCCAATGCCCGCAAGGACCTGGCCTACTACGGCGGCATGGCAGAAGGCGCGGGGGTGCACCGCGAGGTGGCCCGGGCCCTCCTGGCCACCGCCGACGCCG
>CAZCTU010000004.1:0-22072 GCA_964501495.1 uncultured Ramlibacter sp. | reverse complement strand
GACCGAGCAGGACTTCCTGCAACCCGGCCAGAACCAGGTGGCCGCAGGTTACTGCGTGTATGGCCCGCAAACCACCCTGGTGCTCACCGTGGGCGATGGCGTGGCCATGTTCACCCTGGACCGCGAGCAGGGCTCCTTCGTGCTGGTGCAGGAGCACGTGCAGATCCCGGAGGACACGAAGGAGTTCGCCATCAACATGTCGAACATGCGCCACTGGGACGCGCCGGTAAAGCGCTATGTCGACGAGTGCCTGGCCGGCAAGGAAGGCCCGCGCGGCAAGGACTTCAACATGCGCTGGATCGCCTCCATGGTGGCCGACGTGCACCGCATCCTCACGCGCGGCGGCATCTTCATGTACCCCTGGGACAAGCGCGAGCCGAACAAGCCCGGCAAGCTGCGCCTGATGTACGAGGCCAACCCCATGGGCTGGCTGGTCGAACAGGCCGGCGGCGCCGCCACCAACGGCCGCGAGCGCATCCTCGACATCGCCCCCACCGAGCTGCACCAGCGGGTCAGCGTCATCCTCGGCTCGAAGAACGAGGTCGAGCGGGTGACGGGCTACCACCTCCAGGCCTGAGCGCCTCCTCCAGCAGGCGCGCCAGGCCCTCGGCCTGGCCGCGCACCAGGTCCAGGTGCGGCCCGGGCAGGGTCGCCACCCGCAGCGGCCCGCGCAGCACCCGGCGCCACACCGGCATCGGGTCGAAGTACCCTGGCAGGGACTCGCGGGCCCTCACGAACAGCACCGGGCTCGCCGCATAGGGCTGCGGCTCATAGGCGCCCAGGCTGCGGACCAGACTCTCGCGTACCGCGCGTTGCCGGGGTCCCATTCCGGCCACGCCCTCCTCCTCCGGCGGCTCGCTGGTCGCGATCCGGCGCAGGCGTTCTCCGAGATAGTCGCGTCGCGCCGCCCCGTCCATGCGGCCCAGGCGCGCGAGCCAGCCGGCGCCCCGCAGCCACAGCTGCCGCCACTTCGGCAGACCCCGGCGCAGGTAAGGGTCGATCAGGCACAGGAGCTCGATGCGCTCGCCGCGCGCGTGCAGTCGCCGGGCCATCTCCAGCGCCACCAGCCCGCCGAAGGAGTAGCCGCACAGGGCATAGGGCCCGGCGGGCTGCTCCCGGCGCAAGGCCTCCACATAGTCCGCGGCGATCGCCTTCACCCGCAGGGGGGGCAGCGACCCGCCGTCGAGCCCGCGCGCCTGCAGTCCGGCCACCGGCCGGTCGATGCGCAGGGCCTGCACCAGGGGCCAGCACTCCATCGCGGTGCCGCTCAAGCCATGCACCAGCACCAGGGGACGACCCTGGCCTTCGCGCAGCGGGGCCCAGAGCGGGTGGCCCGCCGTCGCCTGCCCCTGCCGGGTGCTGCGTGCCAGGTCGGCCAGCTGGCGCGGGGTCGGCGCACGCAGCAGGCTGGCCAGGGGCAGGCGGCAGCCCTCGATCCGGCGCAGGCGCGAGACGATCATGGCCGCATGCAGCGAGGTACCGCCCAGGTCCATGAAGTGGTCGTCGGGGCCGACCGCGGGCAGGCCCAGCACCTGCGCCCACAAGGCCTGCATGCGGGCCAGGGCATCGCCCGTGTTCCCGCGGTCCCCGTCTGGTTTGGCAGGACGACGTGCCGCGTGCGCGATCGCGTCCAGCGCCTCCGGGTTGCGCAGGGCCTGCAGGTTTTCCACCGATCGACCACTGACCGCGGCGCGCGCTGCAGCCTCGGAGGGCTTGCCGTTGTGCGTGACCGGCAGGGCCGGCACAACGAGAAAGCGGTCCGGCACATGCGCAGGTGAGAGGCGCTGGGCGATCAGGCGCCGCAGGCGCGCCAGCAGTGCCACTTCGCCATGTCCGGCATCCGCGAGCACCAGCAGGGCCAGGACCTGAGAGGCCTCCTGCGGGGTGTCTCCCGCCTGCTCCACGACCATCACCTCGGCCACCTGTGGCTCGTCCTCGAGCGCGCGGGCAATCTCCGCCGGGGCGAGCTTGATGCCGCGCACATTGAGCAGGCCGTCGCAGCGCCCATGCAGCCGCGCCCCGCCCTCGACGCTGAATTCGACCAGGTCGCCATGCGTCCACACGCCCGGGTTCTCGGCGAAGTAGGCGGCGTGGAAACGGCTGCCGTCGGCATCGCCGTAGAAGCCCAGGGGGCGCGAGGGAAAGGGATTGACGCAAACAAGCTGGCCCATGCCTTGCCCAGCACCCCGGCCTTCTGCCGGCCCCTTTCCGGCCCCACCGCACGCGTCCTCTTTCGCCACGGTACCGGTGCCATCTGCCAGCGGACGGCCCTCACGCCAGGCCTGCACGTCCATCCCCAGGCTGCGGCACTGGGCGAAGCCCCGCCGCACCGGCAGCTGCGGGTGGCCCAGCACGAAGCAGCCCAGGATGTCGGTGCCTCCGCAGATGGACTGCAGCGGCAGCGGACCCACCGCGCGCGCCACCCAGTCGAACTGTGCCTCGGGCAGGACCGCGCCGGTGGAGAGGATGGCGCGCAGCGCGCCCAGGTCCCACTCGCGCGCCGGCTCCAGCCCGCAGGCCTGCCCCAGGCGCAGGTAGGCGGGGCTGGTGCCGAAGACATGGACCCGCTCGCGCGCCACGAGGGACCACAGCGTCTCGGCACCGTCCACTGGGCCGTCGTACAGCACCAGGGTGACGCCGCTGGCCAGGGCGGAGAGCTGCCACTGCCACATCATCCAGCTGCAGCTGGTGTGAAAGTACAGGCGCTCGCCGGGGCGCAGGTCGCAATGGAGGCGGTGCTCCTTCAAGTGCTCCAGCAGCGTGCCACCGGCGCCGTGCACGATGGCCTTGGGCCGGCCGGTGGTGCCCGAAGAAAACAGGATGAAGAGCGGGTGGTTGAACGGGTGGCGCGGCCAGCCGAAACGCTCGGCCTGCCCGGTGGACGCCAGCGCCTCGAGGGTCCAGACGCGCGGCACTGAATCAGAAGTGTCGCCCCCTGCACGCGCAAGTCCGGCCACGCCTGCCTGCGCTGATTGACCTACATGCGGCGCTGCTCCGGCAGTCCCCCCAGGTCCCCCTCCCTTCTGACGGCGCAGGGGCAGCGGCGCGTCGACGCCCACCAGCCCCTCCAGGGTCGGCAGGCGCTGGATCAGTGCCTCGAGCTTGTCGTCGAGCGGGCAGCCGCTGTCTTGCGCCCGGGGCAGGCCGTGCGCCAGCAGCCAGCGCGGCGCCAGCGGCACGAAGCGCTCGGCCAGGGCCTCCAGCCCCATGTCGGGCGCGGCCACGGACAGCGTGGCGCCGACCGCGGTCACCGCCAGCGCCAGGGTCGCGGCCTCGGCGTCGTTGCGAAATACCGCCACCACCCGGTCACCCGGGACGAGGCCCTGACGGGTGAAGGCGTCGGCCAGCTGCGCCACCCGCGCGCGCAGGGCGCCGCGGCTCCAGGTCTCGCGGCCGCCGTCGGCGTGGCAGGCCACCAGGGCGGGCCCCTCGTCCGGGGCGACGGCGGCGTCGAGCAGCAGCCCGGCCCAGTTCAGGCGCAGGCCGGGGAAGAAGCGGGCGTGCTCGCAAACGTCCCCCTCGCACACCGGCTCGAACGGCCCCTCCAGACCGGGGCGCAGGTTGCACCAGTCGATGAAGCCACGCCAGAAGGTTCGCCACTCGCGCGCCGACCAGACCTGCAGGTCGGCTGGCGTATCGAAGCGCCGGCCGGCCGCCCGCGAAAGCGCCGCGGTGAAGGCGGCGATCTGCGGCGGGTGCGCCGCAGGCAGGTGCCGGCGCGCGAGGGGATGCGGCGTGGTGACGTGCATGGGCTGGAGACACTCCCTGGAAATCCAGTGTGCCCGCCGGGGCCTACCGCCGCCCCCTTCGCGGCCCGCCCGCGCAGGCTGCAATCGGACTGGCGCGGTGGGGCCGGTGCGAACAGGCCAGAAAAGGGCCGCCGCTATAATCTGCCCCTTCGGTTGCCGGTGTAGCTCAGTCGGTAGAGCAGCTCATTCGTAATGAGAAGGTCGGGGGTTCGATTCCTCTCTCCGGCACCAATCCAGTCAAAGACTCAGCCCCGCCCACAAGGCGGGGCTTTTTCATTGCTGCGCCGCATGCCGGCCCACCCAGGAAGAGGACGAGCCGCCGGATCATGGACTTTTAATGGTCTATATTCGGTTCACCCACGGAATGAACCGATGCACTACTCCCGGCAGATCAAACCCATCAGCTATCTCAAGGCCCATGCGGCGGACGTGCTGGCTTCGCTCCAGGAGCAGCGCGAACCCCTGGTGATCACCCAGAACGGGGAAGCCAAGGCGGTCCTGCAGGACGTGGCCAGCTATGAGGCCACACAGGAAACGCTGGCCCTGCTCAAGCTCCTGGCCCTGGGCAACCAGGATGTCTCGGCCGGCCGGGTCAAGCCGGTCGGTGAGGTGGTCGCGCGTTTGAGAGCCGGGAAAGGCCCGGGTCGGTGACTGCCGGATTCAGAGTCCTGCTGACCCGCGGCGCCGAGCAGGACATCGAGGCGATCCACGACTACATCGCGACACACGATGCCCCCGCCAAGGCCGACCATGTGCTGGACCAGCTGCTGGCGACTGCGGAGAAGCTGGCGCTGATGCCCGAGCGGGGCAGCCATCCCCGGGAGTTGCTGGACCTGGGGATCAGGGAGTACCGGCAGGTCCACTTCAAGCCCTATCGCCTCATCTACCGCGTGATCGGCCGCGAGGTCGTGGTCTATCTGATCGCTGATGGCCGACGGGACATGCAGGCCCTGCTGGCCAAGCGGCTCCTGGACGCCTGAGGGGGCTCGCCCGTCGGGTGGCGCGCTCCCGGGCCGTACACTCGGCCCGCTGAACCTTCCGACAAGCCCGGCCTGCCGGGCTTTGTCTTGTCTCCTGCCATGCCCCTGACGTCGCCCATCCAGGAATTCTCCGGCCAGCCCGACTTCATCCGACTGCTCGGCCTGCGCCTGCTCTCCGGCCTCGGCCAGCAGATGCTCATGGTGGCGGTGGCCTGGCAGATGTACAACCTGACCGGCAGCGCCTGGGACCTGGGCCTCGTGGGCCTGGTGCAGTTCGCTCCGGTGCTGGCCTTTACCCTGCCGGCGGGCCACCTCGCCGACCGCTACTCGCGCACCCGCATCATCGCCCTGTGCGTCGCGGTGCAGGCGCTCACCGTCGCCGGCCTGCTGGTGGCCACGACGACCGGCACGCAAAGCCGCAGCACCATCCTGCTCGCCTCGGTGGTGCTGGGCGCCGTACGCGCCTTCCAGAACCCCGCCATGCAGTCCCTGATCGGAGCGCTGCTGCCGCCGGCCCTGCTACCCCGCGGCGCGGCCCTCGCCGGCATGACCATGCAGGCCTCCGTCATCGCCGGCCCTGCGCTCGCCGGGCTGCTGTTCATGGACAGCGGCGTGGTGGTCTACGCCTGCGGACTGGCGCTCTTCGCGGGCGCCACGCTGCTGGCCGCCGGCATGCATCCGGGTATCGCGCCGGCCAGTCCGGCCCGGATGACCCTGGACTCCCTGCTCGCGGGCTTTCGTTTCGTGAAGGACAGCCCCATCCTGCTGGGCGCGATTTCGCTGGACCTGATGGCGGTGCTCCTGGGCGGCGCCACCGCGCTCCTGCCGATCTTCGCCAAGGACATCCTGCATGTCGGCTCCGAGGGCCTGGGCGCGCTGCGCGCCGCGCCGGCGGTGGGCGCCCTGACCGTGTCGGTGCTGCTGTCGCAGCGCCCCCTGCAGCGGCGCGTGGGCCGCTGGATGTTCGGCGCGGTGGCGGTCTATGGCCTGTGCATGCTGGGCTTCGGCCTGTCGACCAGCTTCTGGCTGTCCCTCGCCGTGCTGGCCGTCTCGGGCGCGGCCGACATGGTGAGCGTGGTGATCCGACAGACCCTGATGCAGCTCGACACGCCCGACGAGATCCGGGGCCGGGTCGGCGCGGTCAATTCGATCTTCATCGGCGCCAGCAACCAGCTGGGCGAGTTCGAGTCGGGCGCGGTAGCGGCCTGGATAGGCCCGGTGGGCTCGGTGGTCACCGGCGCCATCGGCACCCTGGTGGTGGTGGTGCTGTGGATGCGCCTGTTCCCGACGCTGGCGCGGCGGGATACCTACCAGCAGGCGCAGCACTGAAGGGGGCGGGGCTTCGGCCGCCCTTCTCCCATGTAAAAAGCCGGCAGCAGCTACGAAGGCTGTTGCCGGCTCCTGCGAAACGCCTCCGGCGCTGGGCCGGAAAGCGAATCCCGATCAGGGGATGGGTTCGAACTTCAGGTCCTTCAGGGGAACAACCTTGTCGTCGCGGGTCATCTTGTACTGGGTATTCGGGCCCAGCCACTTGTTCCACAGGCGGTTGATCTCGCCAGCTTTGTCCAGAGCCAACAAGGCGTCGTTGACCTTGGCCAGCAGGGCTGGCTCGTCTTTCTTCATGCCGACGCCAGTCGGCTGGAAGACCATCGGCTCAGCAATCATCTTCAGTTCGACAGCGCCACCGGTCTTGGAGTCATTGACCAGCTTGGTGATGGTCATCGTGTTGGCCACCATACCCACGGCCTTGTTCTGCTGCACGGCCATGTAGACGGACCCGGTGTCCTGGAAGGTCACGGGCTCGGACTTGTTCATCTTGATCGACAGCTCGGAGGTGGAGCCCTTGGTGGAAGCGAGGCGCTTGCCCACGAAGTCGGCCTTCTTGGTGCCCGGATCGGTGGCGCGCACGGCCAGCATTTCCTTGGCCAGATAGTAAGGGTGGCTGAACTGGATCTGCTCGGCACGGCTCAAGGTATAGGCCAGGTTGGCCACGGTCACGTCAACGCGACCCATCTTGACTTCGGGCACGCGGGCCTCGACGGAGACGGGAACAACGGTGGCTTTCACGCCCAACTCCTTGGCGATGGCGTTGCACATGTCAACGTCGAAGCCGACCATCTCGCGGGTCTTGGGGTCCGGCGCGGCGAAGGGCGGCACGTCGGCGAAGGTGGCGCAGCGCAGTTCCTTGCGCGCCTGGATGTCGCCCCACTGGTCGGCCAGGGCGGGGGCCGCGGCAGCACACAGGGCAATGGCCGCAAAGGCGGCTCGGCTCGTCAGACGGACTTTCATGGTTGTCTCCGTTGGGGTTGAAAAAGAGAAAAAGCTCTCGGAAGGCACTCGGTCAATGCGCTCGCAGGTCCGACAGGAAACGCTGCGCGCGCGGGTGCTGGGGGGTCTTGAAAAAGGTCTCGGGGTCGGCCACCTCGAGGATGCGGCCAGCGTCCATGAACCAGACGCGGTCGGCCACCTCGCGGGCGAAGCCCATCTCGTGGGTGACGCACATCATGGTCATGCCCTCATTGGCCAGCGAGCGCATCACCGCCAGGACCTCGCCCACCATTTCGGGGTCGAGGGCGCTGGTGGGCTCGTCAAACAGCATGGCCGGCGGCTCCATGGCCAGGGCGCGGGCGATGGCCACGCGCTGCTGCTGGCCGCCGGAGAGGTGGGCCGGGTAAGCCTCGGCCTTGCCCGCCAGGCCCACGCGATCGAGCAGGGCCATGGCCTTGTCGCGGGCCTTGGCCTTGGGCACGCCCTTGACGCGCACCAGCGAGAAGGTGACGTTCTCCAGCGCCGACATATGCGGGAACAGGTTGAAGCTCTGGAACACGAAGCCGATGCGGCTGCGAAGCTGATTCAGCGCCTGGCTACCCATGGGGGCATGCACCGACTGGCCGTCGAACATCAGCTCGCCGGACCGGATCTCCTCCAGCCGGTTGACGGTGCGGATCAGGGTCGACTTGCCCGAGCCCGAGGGCCCGCAGACGACGACGACCTCGCCCTTCTTCACCTCGGCGTTGATGTCCACCAGGGCGTGGTACTCGCCGTACCACTTGTTGACGTTGTTGAAGGTGATCATGGAATGCAGGGGTGAAACTAGGCCGCCGCGGAGGCCGGGTTGGCGCTGGCGCGCTTGTTGTCGACGCGGCGGCCGCTGCGCTTGTCGGCGATGCGGCGCTCGAGCCATTCGGCCACCCAGGTCAGGCTCCAGCAGACGATGAAGTAGACGACCGCGAGGATGAAGTAGACGTGGAAGGGCTTGGTCAGGAGCTGGTTGTTCACCTGGCTCGCGGCAAAGGTCAGTTCGTGCACGTTGATCACATAGCCCAGCGTCGTGTCCTTGATGGTCGAGACGAACTGGCTGATCATGGCCGGCAGCATGTTGTAGAGGGCCTGGGGCAGGATCACGTGCCACATCGCGCCCAGGTAGCTGTGGCCCAGGGCCCGCGCCGCTTCCATCTGGCCGCGTGGCAGGGCCTCGATGCCGGCGCGCACCACCTCGGAGAGGAAGGCGGCCTGATAGAGCACCAGGGTGGTCACCATGGTGGTGAAGCCGCTCACGTTGCGGCCGATCAGCACCGGGACCAGGAAGTACACCCAGAGGATGATCAGCAGGAGCGGAATGCCGCGCGCGCCATAAACCAGGGCGGTCGCCGGCCAGCGCAGCACCTTCCAGGGCGAGATGCGGGCCAGGGCGACGAGGACGCTCAGGGGGAAGGCCAGCGCGATGCCCAGCACGGACAAAATCAGCGTGGCGGCCAGGCCACCCAGCGGGCCACTGGGGTACTGGCCCACCAGCAGCAGCAGCCAGTTGTCGCTGACGATCTTGATCAGGTCGTTCATCGCGTCCTCGCCGTCGCCACCGCGGCGCGTTTGCCCAGCCAGGCGCCGACGGCCATGATCACCAGGGAAATGACCAGATAGACCACCGTCGCGATCAGATAGGCCTCGAAGGCGCGGAAGGACTCGCTCTCGATCTGCTTGACCGCGTGCGTGAGTTCAGCGGCGCCGATGGCCATCGCCAGGCTGCTGTTCTTGAACAGGGACACGCTGTGGTTCACCAGCGCAGGGATGGCATTGCGCACCGCCTGCGGCATCAGCACGAAGCGCAGCGCGCCGATGTAGCTGTGGCCCAGGGCCCGCGCCGCCTCATTCTGGCCGGGCGGCACCGCGCGCAGGCCCGAGCGCAGGTCCTCGCAGAAGTAGGCCGCCTGGCACAGGCCCAGCGACACCACCGCAAACACCGCCTCGGCGCTGTGGTCGGACAGCCAGCCTTGCAGCGCGTCGGGCAGCAGGCTGGCAAGCCCGAAGTACCACAGCATCATCTGCACCAGAGTGGGCACGTTGCGGTGGTAGGAGATGTAGCCCTGGACAAAGCGCTGGGCGATCCGGCTGGGGGTCATGCGCAGACCCAGCAGGATCACGGCCAGGGTCATCGCCAGCAGCCAGGAGCACAGGGCGATGAGCACCGTCACCTGCAGCCCGTGCAGCAGCATCTCGCTGAAGGCGGGCTTCAGCAGGATGGCCAGCAGGTTGAAATCCTTCATCGGATCTGTCCGTCCTGGCTCAGGCCTGCGGCCGCTCGGGGCGGGCCGTCTGCAAACCGCCCATCACCTGCAGGGTGGGCGTGATCTCGAGGTGGCCGATGTTCACCGCGATCGGCTGGGCGATGACGAAGGCCGCCGCGTTGGCGATGTCCTCGGCCAGCGGCAGCTCGAAGCCCTCGACGAAGCGCTCGTAGGTCTCCTTGGAGTCGCCGTGCACGTGGGCGAAGATTTCGGTGGCCACGCGGCCCGGGCAGATCTCGGTGACCCGTACCCGCTTGCCGAAGGCGTCGACGCGCAGCTGGTTCGAGAGCATGCTGACCGCCGCCTTGGTGGCGTGGTAGATGCTGTTGCCGCCGAAGTTGTAGGCGCCGGCGATGGAGCTGATGTTGATCACGTGGCCGCGGTCGCGGGTCACCATGCCCGGCACCACCAGGCGGCACAGGTGCAGCACCGCGCGCAGGTTGACGTCGACCAGCAGGTCCACGTCCTCGGGCAGGGACTGCAGCAGCTTGCGCGGGCGGTCCACACCGGCGTTGTTCACCAGCACGTCGAACTCGACCTGCTCACACAGACGGGTCAGGGCCGGCAGGTCGGCCACGTCCATCACATGGGGGATGCAGCCGGTCTCCTCGGCCAGCTTCATCAGGCTGTCCTTGGAGCGGGCCAGGGCGTGCACTTCCAGGCCCTCGGCACGGAAGCGGCGCACGATGGCCGCGCCCATCCCGGAGGAGGCGCCAGTGACGAGAGCGGTCTTGTAATCGGAAAAAGGCATGGATAAAACTTGTCTGAAGGTGAATTTAGCGAGGCGTCCGAGCGGCGACCAAGACGGAATCGCTGTGTTGCGATAAGGGCCTCTTATCCCCTCGGGTTAACCCTTGGGACCAGGCCGGCCTGTTTCGAGATCGGAACGATGCGCCCGCCCACCGCTTCGATCGATTCGCGGATCAGGCGCGCCAGGCTCACGGCGCCCGGCGTGTCGCCGTGCACCAGGATGGACCGCACCGGCATGGCCAGGGACCCTCCGGAATAGGTGGTGACCGTGCCAGTCTGCAGGAGTTGCTGCACCCGCGCCAGCACGCGGGCCTCGTCCTTGATCACCGATTCGGGCAGCTTGCGCGGCACCAGCAGGCCCTGGTCATCGTAGGCCCGGTCGGCGAGGAAGGAGGTGGCCACGGTGAGGCCGCAGTCCGCCGCCGCCTGCTCGATGGCGCGGCTCGACGACGAACTGATGATGAGGCCCGGGTCGAAGTCGGCCACCGCGCGCAGCAGCGGTGCGGCCAGCGCGATGTCGGCCGCCGCCATATTGCCCAGAGCGCCGTGGAAGCTCATATGGGTCATGCGGCAACCCGCGGCCCGGGCCAGGCCGGCGAGCGCGCCGAGCTGGTAGACGACCATGGACGCGAGTTCGGCCGTATCGATTTGCATCACGCGGCGGCCGAAGCCCTGGCGGTCGGGAAAGCCCACGTGGGCGCCGATGTCCACCCCGTGCTGACGCGCCAGGGCCACGGTGCGCGCCATGATGGCCGGGTCGCCGGCATGGAAGCCGCAGGCGATGTTGGCCGAGGTCACCAGCCCCAGCAAGGCGGTGTCGTCCCCCATCGTCCAGGGGCCGAAGCCCTCGCCGAGGTCCGCGTTGAGGTCGATTTCCATGGCGCTCATGTCTTCCGGGTCCGATTCGAAATGCGTGGGATGTACGTGAGAGATGTTTGGAGAGGGCACGCAGTGGCCGGTTCAGTCGGGTTCGATCTCGACGAGCGGGTGCCCGTAGCCGACCATGTCGCCCGGCGCCACCAGGACCTGCCGCACCCGGCCCGCCCGCGTCGCCGTGACCGGCAGCAGCACCTGCCCCACCTGGAGCAGAAGCAGAGGCTGGCCGGCAGCGACCGGTTCGCCCGCCTGCACCAGGGCCTCCTCACGCACCGGGTGCGCCAGGCGCACCACGCCGACGCTGCCGGCGCGAAGGGTCATGGGCGTGTACGCCGTGTCGCCTGCCGCCACGGCCTGCGCGGTCGGCAGCACCTCAGCGTCCACCGCACCGCCCGGCGCGCGCGCCAGCCGCAAGGTGAGCGCGGGGCCCGCGAGCTCGAGCTGGTCGATGTCGGTGGCTGCCAGCTGGGTCGCCAGCGCCTGGATCCAGGCTTTGTCCTGCAGGTTCATGCGCGAGCCTCCGCCAGTCCGTCCAGCGGCGCGTAGAGGGCCACCTGCCGGCGGGCTTCCTGCAGCCAGGCCCGGGTTTCCTCCAGCGCGTCGAGCGCGCCCTCCCAGTCGGTCTCGACGAAGCGCACCCGCTCGCCGATGGGCGCCTGGCCCAGGCGCCAGAGGTCGGCCTCGATCACGGTGCCCAGTTTCGGGTAGCCGCCGGTGGGCTGGCCATCGCGCATCTGCACGATGGGCTGGCCATCGGGCGGCACCTGGATCACGCCGGGGACGATGCCGTGTGAGCGCATCTCCAGCGCCGCCACCGGCTGCAGCGGCTCGTCGCCGGCGAGGCGGTAGCCGTAGCGGTCGCTCTGCATGGTGATCTTCCAGGGGTTGCGCCAGAAAGCCGCGCGCGACTCGGCGGTGTACTTGTCGTATTCGGCCGCGGGCAGCACGCGCAGCGCGCGCAGGCCGTCCACCCGCAGCGGCAGGGCCTGCTCGGGCGGCACCAGGCCGTGGAAGCGCGCGAGGCGGGCGGGCTGGGGGGCGGCGGCGCGCAGCTGGTCGCCGTTGCGAAGCGGGCGGCCTTCGAGGCCGCCGAAGGCGCCACGCATCTGGGTGCTGCGGGAGCCGAGCACCGCGGGCACGTCGACGCCGCCCGGCAGGCACAGGTAGCTGCGGCTGGTGCGGGCCGGGCCCAGGCGCGGCAGGCCCAGGTGCAGCTCCTGGCCGGCGCGAGCCCGGTGCGCGGACCAGGGCAGCAGGGGCTGGCCGTCCAGACGGGCGTCACCATCGGCGCCGGTGAGGGCGAAGTCGCCGTCGGCGAGGAAGCGCAGACGCAGCGGGAAGACCTGCACCTCGATGGCGGCAGCGTCGTCGTCGTTGCCCAGGAGGATGTTGCCAGCCGCCAGCGCGAGGCGGTCCATGGCGCCGGCCGTGCCCACGCCCCAGCGCAGGGCGCCCAGGCGTCCCATGTCCTGCACGGTGGTCAGCGCGCCGGTGTGGAGGACTTCGATCATCGGATCACTTTCTCCACGCGAAAGCGCACGCAGTCGCCGGGTTGCAGCAGCGCCGGCATCTCGCGGGTCGGGTCGAAGAACACCATGCGGGTCGTTCCGATGGTGTTCCAGCCGCTGGGGCCGGTGGAGGCGGACACGCCGGTCTGGAAGCCGCCGATGGAGACGGCGCCGCCCGGGATGCTCACCACCGGCACCTTGCGGCGCGGGGTGGCGATGCGCGGGTCCATGCCGCCCAGGTAGCAGTAGCCCGGGTGGCTGCCCAGGGCGTAGACCGGATAGGTGGGCGCGCTGTGAAGGGCGACGATCTCGTCGACGCCCAGACCGGTGTGGGCCACCACGTCGGCCATGTGCGGTCCGCCCTCGCCGCCGTAGACGACGGGCAGCTCGATGGTGCGGCCCTCGAGCGTGCGCGGCTCGATCGAAGCCCAGGCCTCGAGCAGGCGCTGGCGCAGGCCGTCCAGGTCCCGCGGGGGCTGGCGGAACACCAGCATCAGGTTGTTCATGCCGGGCACGGCTTCGTGCACCTCGGGCCAGGCGCTGGTGCGCTCGGACAGCGCCCAGATGCGCTGCTGGGTCTCCAGCGTCATGGCCACGCCCGGCGCCTCGAACAGGAGCGCGGTGGTGCCCAGGACACTCAGGCCCGGCGCTTCGGCCGCGCCTGCGCCGGCGGGCGCGCCACCGGCGATGGCCCCCTGGGCGTCGTTCTTCACGGCGCGCGCGTTCATGCGGCGCTCCTTTGCGCGAGCCAGCGCTCCAGGTAATGGATGTCCACCCCGCCCTCGCCAAAGCCGGCGTCGGCCGCCAGGGCACGGTGCAGGGGCAGGTTGGTGGCGATGCCGCCCACCCGCATCTCGCCCAGCGCCGCGCGCAGCCGGCGCAGGGCGTCGGCACGGTCATGGCCGTGGACGATGAGCTTTCCGATCAGCGAGTCGTAGTGGGCCGGGACGCGGTAGCCGGCCTGCGCATGGGTGTCGACCCGCACGCCCCAGCCACCAGGCGCATGCCAGTCGCTGATGCGGCCCGGCGAGGGGCGGAAGGTCTGCGGGTCCTCGGCGTTGATGCGGCACTCGATCGCGTGGCCGGCGCAGGTGATGTCGGCCTGGGTCAGGGCCAGGCGCTCGCCGCGCGCGACGCGGATCTGCTGCTCGACGATGTCGATGCCGGCGGTCATCTCGGTGACCGGGTGCTCCACCTGCAATCGGGTGTTCATCTCGATGAAGTAGAAGGCGCCGTCCTCGTAGAGGAACTCGAAGGTGCCGACGCCGACGTAGCCGATGCGGCGGCAGGCGTCGGCGCAACGCGCACCCACTTCTTCCAGCAGGGCCAGCGCAATGCCGGGCGCGGGCGCTTCCTCGATCACCTTCTGGTGGCGGCGCTGCAGCGAGCAGTCCCGCGACCCGAGCCACAGCGCGTTGCCATGACGGTCGGCCAGCACCTGGATCTCGACGTGGCGGGGGTGGCCGAGGAATTTTTCGATGTAGACCTCGGGGTTGCCGAAGGCGCGGCCGGCTTCCTCGCGGGTGACGGCCAGGGCGGCGATGAGGCCCGCCTCCTCCTGCACCACCCGCATGCCGCGTCCGCCGCCGCCGCCTGCGGCCTTGACGATGACCGGGTAGCCGATCTCCCGTGCGATGGCCAGCACCGCTTGCGGGTCCTCGGGCAGGGATTCGTCGGGCCCCGGCACGCAGGGCACGCCGGCCTCGCGCATCGCGCGCTTGGCCGAGACCTTGTCGCCCATGAGGCGGATGCAGGCCGAGCTCGGGCCGATGAAGGTCAGGCCCGCGGCCTCCACCTTCCCGACGAAGCCGGCGTTCTCGGAAAGAAAGCCATACCCGGGGTGGATGGCCTGCGCGCCGCTCACCTGGGCGGCGGCCAGCAGGGCCGCCTGGTTCAGGTAGCTGGCGCCGGCCGCCGCCGGGCCGATGCACAGCGCCTCGTCGGCCAGGGCCAGGTAGGGGGCGTCGCGGTCGGCTTCCGAGTGGGCGGCGACCACGCGCAGGCCCAGGCTGCGGCAGGCCCGCAGCACGCGCAGCGCGATCTCGCCGCGGTTGGCGATGAGGACCGTGTCGAACATCAGGCGGCGGGCTCGATCACCATCAGGGCCTGTCCAGCCTCGACTTCGGTGCCGGTGGGCACCAGGATGGACGCCAGACGCCCTCCCCGCTCGGCGCGCACCTCGTTGAACACCTTCATCGCCTCGATGATGCAAAGCAGCTGGCCGGCCTCGACCGCATCGCCCGCGCGGGCGAAGGCGGGTTCGCCCGGCGAGGGCTGCAGGTGGACCACGCCGTACATCGGCGCGACGAGCTGGTGTGAGCGGCTGGCGGCCGGCGCCTGGGCGCGGGGCGCCGAGGGAGCGGCGGGTGCCTGCGCGGCGGGCCGGACCGGCGCCGCGGGGGCACGGGCACCGGCGCGGGCGCCGCGGGAGAGGCGCAAGGTCCAGCCCTCGTGGCTCACTTCCATCTCGCCCAGGTTCGACGCCGCCATGGCGTCGATGAATTCCTTGATCTGCTTGGCGTCCATCACCGGTCTCAGCTGCGGCACTCCGGCACCAGGGTCGGCAGGGGCTGGCCGCCGAAGTGGGCGGACAGGTTGGCGACTGCCAGGTCCGCCATCGCCTGGCGGGTGCTGGTGGTGGCGCTGCCCACGTGAGGGGTGAGCAGGACGTTGGGCAGGCGGCGCAGGCGCTCGGAGACCTTGGGCTCGTCGTAGAACACGTCGAGCGCGGCGCCGGCGATCTCGCCCTTCTCCAGCGATTCGATCAGCGCGGGTTCGTCGACGACGGAACCGCGCGAGACGTTCACCAGCACGCCCTTCTTGCCCAGGGCGCGCAGCACCTGGGCGCCGATCAGGCCACGGGTGGCCTCGCCGCCGGGGGTGATGACGATCAGGTAGTCGCTCGCGTCTGCGAGGGACTCGGCGCTGGGAAAATAGGCGTAGGGGAGCTCGGCGCGCTGGTTGCGGGCGGTGTAGGCCACTTGCATGCCGAAGGCAGCCGCACGTCGGGCGATGCCCTGGCCGATGCGGCCGATGCCGACGATGCCCAGGCGGGCGCCCGAGACCTTGCGGCCCAGGGAAGGGCCGGTGCGCTCCCACTCGCCGCTGCGAACGAAGGCGTCGGCCTGCACGATCTGTCGCGCCCAGGCCAGCATCAGCGCGATGGCCAGGTCGGCCACGTCGTCATTGAGCACCTCGGGGGTGTTGGTCACGGCGATGCCGCGCGCCTTGGCGGCAGCGACGTCGATGCCGTCGTAGCCCACGCCCACCACCGCGATGATCTCCAGCGCAGGCAGCTGCGCGATCAGCTTGGCGCTCACGCGTGAGTCGCCGCCGCAGGTGATGGCGCGGATGCGCGGCGCCACCTTCGCGAAGGCGGCCGGGTCGGTCTCGTGCAGCCGGTCATGGACGGTGAAGGCCGCCTCCAGCTGCGGGGCGAGCATGGGCGAGGGCTTGGCCACCGCCAGCAGGTCGATGCGGGACATGCGCGGGCCTCTCAGTTGATGGACTTGGCCTCGAGGCCGTCGACGAAGGCGCGGTCCCAGCGGCCGGCGCGGATTTCTTCCATCTGGCGCTCTTCGGCCGCGTGCTGTGCCTGGGCCTTGGCGATCAGGAACTTGGCCTCGGAGGCCGGGAAGGCCAGCAGGCCGTCCTGGTCGCCGATGATGATGTCGCCGGGGTTGACGACCATGCCGCCGATGGTCACCGGCACATTGATCTCACCAGGGCCGTTCTTGTAGGGGCCACGGTGGGTCACGCCACGGGCGTAGACCGGGAATTCGCGCTCGCGGATCTCGGCCACGTCGCGGATGGCGCCGTCCAGCACGAAGCCGGCCAGGCCCAGCATGGCGGCGGCGGCGGTGATGATGCCGCCGACGACCGCATTGGACACGTCACCACCGGCGTCCACCACCAGGATGTCGCCGGGACGGCAGTAGTCGAAGGCGCGCAGGGTGGTGAGGTTGTCGCCGCCGCGGCAGCGGAGGGTCACCGCGGTGCCGGCCATGGTCAGCGCCGAGGGCTTGTGATACGGGTTCACGCCCATGCTGCCGGTGCCGCGGTGCATGTTGTCGCTCACCAGGGCGACTGCCAGCTTGCGCAGTTGTTCGATGTCTTCGGCTGCGGCCTGGGGGGCGGAGGGAAAGCGGCGGGCGCCCAGATTGCTCATGGAAATCCTTGTGCAGGGGTCAGTTCGATCGGAAGCACAGCGTATGCAGGCCCCCTGCTTCGCGCAAAGACCGAATGCGTATTTCCAGATAAGGTTCGCTTATGTCAACGCGCCAGGGCACGCGCTGAACGCGCCAGCGCGCGCAACGCCCTTCGCGGGCGTGCGGCGCGGGGCCCCACCTCAGGCCGCTTCCGCTTCGGCGCCGGCCTTGGCCGCGGGTTTTCCCTTGGCCTTGGGGAAGCTGCCCGGAATCTCGGCGACGAGTTCCAGCAGGATCTCCTTGACCGCCTGCGCCGGCTCGGAGAGCGGCAGGTGGTCGGACTGGCACAGGGCCAGCGGCGCCTCGATCCCCGGCTCGACGAGGCGGGACTGCCAGGCGTCGCAGCCCACCACCAGCTCGCGCGCCATGGAGGTGGGGACGATGGTCGCGCCCAGGCCGTCGCGGATCACCGCCGCCAGGGTGGCGGCGGACTCGATCTCGGCCACCACCCGGGGCGCCAGGCCGGCGCCGGCGAAGGCCTCGTCGACCAGCTTGCGCATGTAGTTGTAGGCGCGGGGCAGGTACAGGTCGAACTGCGACACCTCCTGCAGGCTCACCGTCTCGGCGGGCGCCGGGGTCGAGCCGGGGCCGACGAGGAACAGGGGCTCGCGCATCAGGGGCAGGAACTGCAGCCCGTGGACCGCGGCGCGTCCGCCATAGAGCACCGCCAGGTCCATGCGGCCGTTCATCACCAGCTCGGAGAGGGTGGTGCCGTAGTTCTCGTTCAGGTAGGGGACGATGCCGGGATGCCGGTCACGCAGGGTCCGCAGCAGGGGCAGGGCCAGGGACGCGGCCATGGTGCCGGGCGCCAGGCCGATGGACACCGACCCCGACAGGCCCAGGCTGGTCGCCTGCATGTCCACGACCGCCTGGTCGCACTGGCGCAGGATCAACTGCGCATGGCGGTACAGGACCTTGCCCGCCTCGGTGGGAATGACGCCGCGCTTGGTGCGAAGCAGCAGCTGCTGGCGCACCTCGCCCTCCAGCGTGGCCAGTTGCTGGCTGATGGCGGGCTGGGCGATGTGCAGCAGGTCGGCCGCCTGGGTGAGGCTGCCGACGTCGACCACCTTCACGAAATACTTCAGACGCCGGAGGTTCATGGGCGGGGATTGTCCATCCATAAGCGTTTCATATCAAGGCAGACGGAAGTCATCTTGGCGTTTCCGGTCACGGCGATCTAAGTTAGCGGCCACCGTGCAGGCCAGGATTCCGTCCCATGCCCTGCACGCCAACCGCCCCTCCAACTTTGCAGACCGCTTCATGACCCAGCCCGCCTTCGCCGCCCGGATTCGCCGCATCAAGCCCTCTCCCAGCACCGCGGCCGCCGACCGCGCCAACGAGCTGCGCCGCCAGGGCAAGTCCATCGTGAACCTGGTGGTGGGCGAGCCGGACTTCGACACCCCCGCCCACATCCGCGAGGCCGCCGCCGTCGCCCTCGGCAAGGGCGCCACCCGCTACACCCTGATGGCCGGCACCGTGGAAGTGCGCCAGGCCATCGTCTCCAAGCTCGAGCGCGAGAACCACCTGCGCTATGGCATGGACGAGGTCATCGTGACCAGCGGTGCCAAGAGCGCGATCTACAGTGCATTCGCCATCACCATCGAGGAAGGCGACGAGGTCCTCATTCCAGCGCCCTACTGGGTCTCCTACCCCGACATGGTGCTGGCCTGCGACGGCAAGCCGGTCACCCTGCCCTGCCCCGAGGAAAACGGCTTCAAGCTCACCCCGGCGCAGCTGGAGGCGGCCATCACCCCGCGCACCCGCTGGCTCCTGATCAACTCGCCCAGCAACCCCACCGGCGCCAGCTACACCGCCGAGGAATACAAGGCCCTGGCCGCGGTGCTGGACCGCCACCCGCACGTGCAGGTGATGACGGACGACATCTACGAGCACATTCGCTTCGACGGCGAGCGCACCGTGCACCTGCTGGAAGCGGCGCCGCAGCTGCGTGACCGCACCCTGGTGGTCAACGGCGTGTCCAAGACCTACGCCATGACCGGCTGGCGCATCGGCTACATCGCCGGCCCGCGCCCCTACATCCAGGCGCTGGACACCCTGCTGTCCCAGTCCACCGGAAGCTGCTGCCACGTGAGCCAGGTCGCCTCGGCTGCTGCGATGAATGGCGATCAGTCATTCGTGACCGAGAGCGTCGCCATCTACAAGCAGCGACGTGACCGCACCGTCGAAGCCCTCAACCAGATCCCCGGCCTCAGCGTGACGCCGCCCCCGGGCGCCTTCTATCTGTACGTGAACTGCGGCGGCCTGATCGGCCGCAAGACCCCCGAGGGCAAGGTGCTGGCCACCGATGGCGACGTGGTGATGTACCTGCTCGAGAGCGAGGGCGTGGCGGTCGTCGCCGGCACGGCCTACGGCCTGTCACCCTTCTTCCGCATGTCCATCGCCACCTCGCTGGAGACGCTGGAAGAAGGCTGCAAGCGCATCGCCCGCGCGGTGACGGCGCTGGCCTGAGGCGTAAGCGGTCGTGAGCAAACTGGTCGTCATGGGTGTCGCGGGCTGCGGCAAGTCGGTCCTGGCCCGGCACCTGGCCGAACGCCTTGGCTGCGAGATGGTCGAAGGGGACGATTTCCACCTGCCCGCCAGCCAGGAGAAGATGCGTAGCGGCATCCCGCTGGAAGACGCGGATCGCGAGCCCTGGCTGCGCGCCGTCGGCGAGCACATGGCCGCCTGCACCGGCGACATCGTCGTCTCCTGTTCGGCCCTCAAGCGCAAGTACCGCGAGCAACTGCGTTCGCACGTGCCCGACCTGCGCTTCGTCTACCTCGAAATCGACGTCCACACCGCCGCCCAGCGGGTGGGCGCCCGCTCGGGCCACCTGTTTCCACGCAGCCTGGTCACCTCCCAGTTCGCCGCCCTCGAATCCCCCGAGGGTGAGGCGGGGGTACTGACCCTCTCCGCCCTCCTTCCCACCGCCTCCCAGGTCGATGCCGCCGCCCGCTGGGTGGCGCAGCCAACCGCCGCCTGATCTTCAGACACCCCATGAACGTCCTCCAATCCTTCAGCCTCGCCGGCCGCCGCGCCCTCATCACCGGCTCCAGCGCCGGCATCGGCTTCGCCCTGGCCCGCGGCCTGGCCCAGGCCGGCGCCACCGTCATCCTCAATGGCCGCCGCGCCGACAAGCTGGCCGAATGCACCGCCACCCTGCGCGCCGAGGGCCTCTCGGTCGAAACCGAGGTCTTCGACGTGACTTCGCGCGAGGCCACCCGTGCCGGCGTCGCCGCCATCGAGCAGCGCGGCGCGATCGACATCCTGATCAACAACGCCGGCATGCAACGGCGTGGCCCGCTGGAGCAGTACGCCGAGTCCGACTGGAACGAGCTGATGCGGACCAACCTGGACAGCGTCTTCCACGCCAGCCAGGCCGTGGCGCAGTTCATGATCCCGCGCGGCCAGGGCAAGATCATCAACATCTGCTCGGTGCAGAGCGAGCTGGGCCGCCCCGGCATCGCCCCCTACACCGCCAGCAAGGGCGCGGTGAAGATGCTGACCAAGGGCATGGCCATCGACTGGGGCCCGCACGGTCTGCAGGTCAACGGCCTCGGCCCGGGCTACTTCAAGACCGAGTTGAACCAGGCGCTGGTGGACAACGCCGACTTCAGCAAATGGCTGATCGGCCGCACCCCTTCGCGCCGCTGGGGCGACGTCGAGGACCTGGTGGGCGGCGCCGTCTTCCTGGCCAGCGACGCCTCGCGCTTCGTCAATGGCCACATCCTCTACATCGACGGCGGCGTCACCGCCACTCTCTGACCTGCGAGACACACCATGGAAGCCCTGATCATCCACGCCCCCGGCGACCTGCGCGTCGAGACCTATGAAACCCCGCCGGTCGGCCCGGGCCAGCTCCAGGTGAAGGTCAGCGCCGGCGGCATCTGCGGCTCGGACCTGCACTACTTCCACCACGGCGGCTTCGGAACCGTCCGCATCCAGGAGCCCATGGTCCTGGGCCACGAAGTGGCCGGCACCATCACCGTCGTGGGTGAGGGCGCGAGCGGCTTCAAGGCCGGCGACCGCATCGCCATCAGCCCGAGCCGCCCCTGCGGCCAGTGCCGCTACTGCCAGGAAGGGCTGCAAAACCACTGCCTGGACATGCGCTACTACGGCAGCGCCATGCGCAACCCGCACGTGCAGGGCGCCTTCCGCCAGGAGCTGGTGATCGAAGCCTGGCAGGCGCACAAGCTGGCCGACCATGTGAGCGATGAAGAAGGCGCGATGGTCGAGCCCCTTTCGGTGGCCCTGCATGCGGTGCGCCGCGCAGGAGCCCTCATGGGCAAGCGGGTGCTGGTCACCGGCTGCGGCCCGATCGGCGCGCTGGCCGTCGTGGCGGCGCGCCGCGCCGGCGCGCGCGAGATCGTGGCCACCGACATGGGCGACTTCGCCCTGCGCAAGGCGCTGCAGGTCGGCGCAGACCAGGTGATCAACGTGGCCGAGGACCCGCAGGCCCTGCAGGCCTACAGCGCCGACAAAGGTCATTTCGACGTGCTGTTCGAATGCAGCGGCAATGAGAAGGCGCTGCGCGGCGCGCTCGACGCCCTGCGTCCACGCGGCATCATCGTGCAGGTGGGCCTGGGCGGCGAGATGACGCTGCCGATCAACGCCATCGCCGCCAAGGAGCTGGAGCTGCGCGGCACCTTCCGCTTCCACGAGGAATTCGCCATCGGCGTGGACCTCCTGAACAAGGGTCTGGTGGATCTCAAGCCGTTGATCTCGGCCTCCCTCCCCTACCGAGACGCCACCCGCGCCTTCAAGCTCGCTTCCGACCGGTCGCAGGCGATGAAGGTGCTCCTCAACTTCAACTGAGAGGCCCCCGATGCTGATTGGAGTTCCCGCCGAAACCACGGCGGGTGAGACCCGTGTTGCCCTCACCCCGGAAACGGCCAAGAAACTGAAGGCGCAAGGCCACCAGCTGCGGGTGCAATCCGGCGCTGGCGTGGCCGCGAGCGTGACCGACGAGGCCTTTAAGGCCGCCGGCTGCGAGATGACCGACGCAGCAGGCGCGCTCGCCGCCGACCTGGTGCTCAAGGTCCGCGCGCCTTCGGCGTCCGAGCTGGCGCAGATGAAGTCCGGCGCGGTGGTCGTGGGCATGCTCAACCCCTTCGACGCCGAAGGCCTGGCGCGCATCGCCGCAGCCGGCCTCACCGCCTTTGCCCTGGAGGCCGCCCCGCGCACCACCCGGGCGCAGAGCATGGACGTGCTGTCCTCCCAGGCCAACATCGCCGGCTACAAGGCGGTGATGATCGCCGCCGACCGCTACCAGCGCTTCTTCCCCATGCTGATGACGGCCGCCGGCACGGTCAAAGCTGCCCGCGTCGTGATCCTGGGCGTGGGCGTGGCGGGCCTGCAGGCGATTGCGACGGCCAAGCGATTGGGCGCGGTGATCGAGGCCTCGGACGTGCGGCCTTCGGTCAAGGAGCAGGTCGA
>CAZCTU010000003.1:0-24888 GCA_964501495.1 uncultured Ramlibacter sp. | reverse complement strand
GGTGATCGTTCGCCAGATGCTGCGTCGCGTGGTCGTCGAGAACCCGGGCGAGTCCTCCTACATCGCCGGCGAGCAGGTCGAGCGCTCCGAGATGCTGGACACCAACGACGCCCTGCGCGCCGATGGCAAGATCCCGGCGACCTACAGCAACCTGCTGCTGGGTATCACCAAGGCCTCGCTGTCCACCGACTCGTTCATCTCCGCGGCCTCCTTCCAGGAGACCACCCGCGTGCTGACCGAAGCGGCCATCATGGGCAAGCGCGACGAGCTGCGTGGCCTGAAGGAAAACGTCATCGTCGGCCGCCTGATCCCGGCGGGTACCGGCATGGCCTACCACGCGGCCCGCAAGGTCAAGGACCAGATGGACGAGGCCGAGCGCCGTGCCATCGCCGAGGCCGAGGCGGCCGAGCTGGGCGGCGAAGCCGTCCTGCCCGAGGCCAGCGAGGGCGCCGCGGCCGAATAAGCCGCAGCCCCCGGGCGTCTTCGGGATGCCTGCCACGCCCCGGAGCCGGTTCGCCGGCCCCGGGGCGTTTTCCTTTCCGGGGCCGGCACCGCCTCCGGGCGGGAGCCCCCTCCCATCTTGTTAAGCTCGGGCCATGAGTCTTTCCCTCCTGTCCTGGGCACTCGCCATCGTCGGCGTGGCCTGGGCCCTGGGCGCCTACAACCGCCTCGTGCGGCTGCGCGCCGAGGTCAACACCGCCTTCGCCGCGGTCGACGCCGAGCTGCAGCCGCTGGCGCGTCTGGTCGACGACATGCTGGAAAGCATCGACCCCGACAACGAGGACCGGCAGGAGCCCTCCGACAAATTCCTCGCCCCGATCCGAGAGGCCTCGGCCGGCCTGGCGGCGGCCCTGGCGGCTGCCCGGGCCAGGCCGCTCGACGGGGACCGCATCCAGGCGGTGCGCGAGGCGGGCGAGGCCTGGGCCCAGGCCTGGGACCGGGCCGAGCGCGAGGATGCGCATGACCTCGCCGGGCCCCAGCTGCCCGAGACGGTGAGCACCGAGCGGGCGCTGCGCCTCAAGCAGGCCGACGTGATCGGCGGCCAGTTCAATGAGGCGGTGGCGCGGTACAACCGGGCCATCACCCAGTTCCCCGCCATCTTCATCGCTTGGACCTTCAAGTTCAAAAGCGCCAGCAAGCTGTGACGGAAGCACGCGCTCACACCGCAGCTCCCGCGCTGTGGCGGCTGCTGCAATCAGCCGCCCGTGTCCTGCGGGCGGTGCGCGAAGGCCAGTCGGCCACGCCGGCCCTGGCCGCGGTATCGAACGAGCTTCGCGCCGGTACCCAGGCCCTGGCCTTCCAGGCACTGCGCCAGCTCGGACGGGCCCAGGCCCTGCGCGCCCAACTCGCACCGCGCACACCGCCGCCTGCGGCCGACGCGCTTCTGTGCACCGCGCTGGCCCTGGCCTGGGACCCGCAGGCGGCGCCCTACGAGCCCTTCACCCTGGTCAACCAGGCTGTGGAGGCGGCCAAGCAGTCCAAGGCCACCGCCGGCCAGTCGGCCTTCATCAATGCCTGCCTGCGCCGCTTCCTGCGGGAGCGGGATGCCCTGGTCGCGGCCACCGACGCCGACCCGGTCGCCCGCTGGAACCACCCGGCCTGGTGGATCCGCCGGCTGCAGGCCGACCACCCGGATCACTGGGAGGCCATCCTGCGCGTCGGCAACCAGCCGCCGCCCATGACCCTGCGCGTCAACCGCCGCCACGGCACGCCTGAGGAGTACCAGCGCCGCCTGGCCGAGGCCGGCCTCTCTGCCCGGCGGGTGGGCGAGGACGGACTCATCCTCGACAAGCCCTGTCCGGTGCAGGCCCTGCCCGGTTTCGACCAGGGCTGGGCGTCGGTGCAGGACGCGGCGGCTCAGATGGCTGCACCGCTCCTGCTGGACGGTCTGCAGGCGCCGGCCGGCCGCCCGCTGCGCATCCTCGACGCCTGCGCCGCCCCCGGCGGCAAGACCGCCCACCTGCTCGAGCGCGCCGACGCCGACGTGGTGGCGCTGGATGTGGACCCGGAGCGCTGCCAGCGCATCACCCAGACCCTGGGCCGCCTGGGCCTGCAGGCCCGGGTGCTGGCGGCCGACGCCGCCCACCCCGCCGACTGGTGGGACGGCCAGCCCTTCGACGCCATCCTGCTGGACGCGCCCTGCACCGCGTCCGGCATCGTGCGCCGCCACCCGGACGTGCGCTGGCTGCGCCGGGAATCGGACATCGCGGCCCTGGCGCAGGCGCAGGCCCGGCTGCTCGACGCGCTGTGGCCGCTGCTCGCGCCGGGCGGGCGCCTCCTCTATTGCACCTGCTCGGTCTTCCGGGCGGAGGGCGAGGCCCGCATCGGTTCGTTTCTTGCGCACAACACCCAGGCGGTTTTGCGGCCTGCGCCCGGACATTTGCTGCCGGCCGGTGGCGCAAATGCGACGGCCGTCCCGGAGAATCAAGCCGGTGAGCATGACGGTTTCTATTACGCGAGCCTGGACAAGCAGGCCTGACCGGATCGCCCGGCCCGGCGCCGGAGCCCTCGGCGCCTGGCGGGCCATGGGGGTCCTTCCGGCGCTGGTGGCGCTGGCCTTTCTGCTCCTGGCGGCCCTGCCGGCCCGCGCCATCGAGATCAACGCCCTGAGCGCCGAGCGCGGCGCCGAGGGCATCGTGCTGTCGGCCCAGATCCGGCTGGACCTGCCGGGCCAGCTCGACGACGCGCTGCAAAAAGGCATCCCCCTGTTCTTCGTGGCCGAGGCCACGGTGCTGCGGGACCGCTGGTACTGGACCGACAAGGAAGTGTCCCGCGCCACCCGCTACCTGCGTCTGGCCTACCACCCGCTCACCCGGCGCTGGCGGCTCCTGGTCTCCAACGCGCCCATCACCAACACCGGCGCGGTGCTGGGCCAGTCCTTCGACTCGCGCGAGGACGCACTGGCCGCCATCGAGCGCATCGCCGGCTGGCGGATCGCCGATTCCCCCGAGATCGATGGCGCGCCCCGTTACACCGTGACCCTGCGTTTCCGGCTGGACCTCGCCCAGCTGCCCCGGCCGGTGCAGATCGGCGGCTTCGGCCAGGAGGAGGGCAGCCTCGAGGCCGCCCGCAGCCTGCGCCTGAACCCCGAGCCGGCCCGCTGAGGGCCTGGCCCGTCGCGATCCCTCCGCCCTCCATGACCGAGCCCGTCCGTCCGTCCGAATCGTCCCCGGCCCTGCGGCCCGGGCCGCGGGTGCGCAACTCGCGGGTGTTCCAGTGGGCGGTCGCGGTCGGCGCGGCGGTCATCGCCGCCATCGGCGTGGTGCTCCTCTTCCTGCTGGCGCAGGCCACCGACAACCGCGAGCTGTACGAGCGCAATTACGAGGCGCTGTTCATCGTGAACGTGGTGGTCGCCGGCTTGCTGCTGGCCGTCATCGCCTGGATGGGGCTGCGCCTCCTCTCGCGCCTGCGGCGCGGCAAGTTCGGCAGCCGTCTGCTGATGCGACTGGCGCTGATCTTCGCCCTGGTGGGCCTGGTGCCCGGCCTCCTGATCTACGTGGTGTCCTACCAGTTCGTCTCGCGCTCCATCGAGAGCTGGTTCGACGTCAAGGTGGAGGGCGCGCTCGACGCCGGCCTGAGCCTGGGACGGGCCTCGCTGGACGCGATCTCCAGCGACCTCACCGCCAAGACCCGCAACGGCGCCTCGCAATTGGCGGGCGTGTCGGACGCCGGCGCCGGCCTGGTGCTCGAGCGCCTGCGCGAGCAGCTGGGCGCCAATGACGTGAACCTCTGGAGCCCCTCCGGCCAGCTGATCGCAAGCGCCGGCCAGGCCCGCTTCCAGCTTTCACCCGAGCGGCCCTCGTCGACCCAGCTGCGGGCGGTGCGCGCGCAGCGCGCGGTCTCGGCCATCGAGGGCCTGGAGGAGGTGGCCTCGCCGGGCACCCCGTCGGCCACCACGCCCCGCGTGCGTGTCCTGGTGCAGGCGCCGGCCGCCAGCCTGGGCCTGTTGTCGGATGCGCGCATCCTCGAGGTGACGCAGCCCCTGCCGTCCACCCTGGTGGCCAACGCGATTGCTGTGCAGGAGGCCAACCGCGAATACCAGGAGCGGGCCCTGGGCCGGGAGGGCCTGCGGCGCATGTACATCGGCACGCTCACGCTCAGCCTGTTCCTGGCGGTGTTCGGCGCCATCCTGCTCGCGGTGGTCCTGGGCAACTCGCTCGCGCGGCCGCTGCTGCTGCTCGCGGCCGGTGTGCGAGAAGTGGCGGCCGGTGACCTGAGTCCCAAGCCGGTGCTGCAAGGCAAGGACGAACTCGGCGGCCTGACCCGCTCCTTCGCGCAGATGACGCAGCAGCTGGCCGACGCCCGCGCTGCGGTCGACCGCAGCATGGGCCAGGTCGACGCGGCCCGCGCCAACCTGCAGACCATCCTCGACAACCTCACCGCCGGCATCATCGTGCTCGACGACGCCGGCCGCATCCTCTCGTGCAACCCGGGCGCCACCCGCATCCTGCGCGCACCGCTGGCCGCCTGCGTGGGCCAGCCCCTAGCGGAGGTCGACGGCCTGCAGGCCTTCGGTGCGTCGGTCGCCAAGCGCTTCGAGGAGTACCACGCCGATCGCCAGCACGGCCTGGACCACTGGCAGCAGTCCTTCGAGCTCGGGGGGCACCCGGCGGCGAGCGCAGCCTTCGGCCAGGGCGACCACGAGGCGCTCACCGTGGTCGTGCGCGGCGCCGACATGCCCGCCGACGCCAGCGGCCGCGCCGCCCACCTGCTGGTGCTGGACGACATCTCCGAGATCGTCTCGGCCCAGCGCGCCCGCGCCTGGGGCGAAGTTGCGCGGCGCCTCGCGCACGAGATCAAGAACCCGCTCACACCCATCCAGCTTTCCGCCGAGCGGCTGGAGATGAAGCTGGAAGGCAAGGTGGCCGAACCCGAACGGGCCATCCTGGCCAAGTCGGTGCGGACCATCGTCGACCAGGTCGATGCGATGAAGCGCCTGGTCAACGAGTTCCGCGACTACGCCCGCCTGCCCACCGCCGACCTCAAGCCGGTGGACCTCAACGCCCTGGCGTCCGACGTGCTGCAGCTGTACGGGCGCGAGGCCGGCGAGACGGGGGAGGCTGCCGCGCTCGTGCCGGTGCGGCTCGAGCTGGACCCGGCCTGCCCGCGCATCCAGGGCGACGCGATGCAGCTGCGCCAGGTGATTCACAACCTCTTGCAGAACGCACAAGATGCGACCGAGGGCGCCGCCGCGTCCGACGGCCCGCGCGAGGTCGTGCTGCGCACGCAGTGGAACGAGACCTCGGGCCGGGTGCGCCTGGTGGTGCAGGACGCCGGCACCGGCTTCCCCGAGCACATTCTCAAGCGCGCCTTCGAGCCCTACGTCACCACCAAGGCCAAGGGCACGGGCCTGGGCCTTGCCGTGGTCAAGAAGATCGCCGACGAGCATGGCGCGCGCATCGACCTCAAGAACCGGCTCGATGAAGACCGGGTGGTGGGCGCCCAAGTCTCGCTATCATTCGCAGTTGCGGCCTGACAACAGTTTTCCCGGGCCGGCGAGCTTGCGCTTCTCAATATGGCAAACATCCTGGTGGTCGATGACGAGCACGGCATTCGCGAGCTGCTCTCCGAAATCCTGAACGACGAGGGTCACCAAGTCGAACTGGCGGAGAACGCCTCGCAGGCCCGCGCCCTGCGCCAGCAGTCGCAGCCCGATCTGGTGCTGCTCGACATCTGGATGCCCGACACCGACGGTGTCACCCTGCTCAAGGAGTGGTCCTCGACAGGCCTTTTGACCATGCCGGTCATCATGATGAGTGGTCACGCCACCATCGAGACCGCGGTCGAGGCGACCAAGATCGGCGCCCAGTCCTTCCTCGAAAAGCCCATCACCCTGCAAAAGCTGCTGAAGGCGGTGGAGAGCGGCCTCACCCGTCAGGCGCCGGCCGCGCCGGCCCGCCGCGCGGGTCAGGCGGCCGCTGTCGTTGCGATGCCCCAGGGTCTGCCGGCTGGCGAGCTCACGGTGGAGGCCGCCATGACCGGCGGCCAGGCCATCCCGGTGGTGATGGACATGGGCCCGCAGTCGCGCCAGGCCTTCGACCTCGACAAGCCCCTGCGCGATGCGCGCGACGAATTCGAGAAGTGCTACTTCGAGTTCCACCTCGCCCGCGAGGGCGGCTCCATGACCCGCGTCGCCGAGAAGACCGGGCTGGAGCGCACCCACCTCTATCGCAAGCTCAAACAGCTGGGGGTGGACCTGTCGCGCGGCAAGCGCAGCCAGGTCGCCTGAGCAAGCTCCGTTGATCCCGCCAGCCACCCGGGTAGGGGCGGGCGGCAGGTGCCCCACCGACTCCGGACAAGCCCCAGGAATTCTCGGCCTGGGAGAAAAAAGCCAGAAACCGCTTCGTCCTTCCCGACGGACTTCGTAGATTGCCCCGCAAGGGGGTGGCCACCCAGGCTGCGCCCGATTCTTCGAATCCACAAGGAGACAAGCATGAACCGGATCCGACGCCTGACTGCGCTCGCCCTGGTGGCGACCGGCCTGGCCGCCCCGTTCGGGCTGGCGCACGCGCAAGCCTTCCCGAGCAAACCCCTGCGCATCATCGTTCCCACCGCGGCGGGCGGCGGGAACGACGTCATCGCGCGCACGATCGGCGAAAAGATGTCCGCCTCCATGGGCCAGCCCCTCGTCGTGGAGAACAAGGTGGGCGCCAGCAGCCTCATCGCCAACGAATTCGTGGCCCGGGCGGCGCCGGACGGCTACACCATCCTGTTCAACGGGCCTCTCATCGTCCAGACCGCCGGTCTGATGAACAAGCTGCCCTATGACCCGCTGACCGACTTCATTCCCATCACCGACGTCATTCGCACGCCCCTGTGGCTGGCGGTCAACGCGAGCAAGGTCCCCGCGAAGACGGTGTCGGAATACATCGCGCTGGCCAAGGCGGCGCCGAACAACTACCCCTATGCCTCGATCGGCCCCGGCTCCTCGCACCATCTGTACGGCCACCAGTTCAACGAGACGGCCGGCCTCAACCTGACCCATGTTCCCTACAAGGGCGGCGCGCCGGCGGTGATCGCCCTGGTGGGCGGCGAGGTGGCCTCGGTCTTCCTCGACTACGTGAGCCTCAAGCCTCATGTCGAGTCGGGCAAGGTTCGTCTGCTGGCTACCACCGGGACCGCGCGCTCGCCCCTGACCCCGCAGGTGCCCACCTTGTCCGAACTGGGCTACAAGGGATTCGAGTCCTATGGCTGGGGCGCGGTGTTCGTGCCGGCCAAGACGCCTCCGGCGGTCGTGGCGCAGTTGCACGCCGAGGTGGTCAAGGCGCTGGCGCATCCCGACGTGGCGGCCAAGTTCGCCGGCTTCGGCTTCGAGCTGGGCGGGACGCCGCAAGCCCAGTTCATGACCCAGTACCGGGGCGACTATGAGCGCTGGACCACCCTGATCCGCAAGGCCGGCGTGAAGCTCGAGCAGTAATTTCTGACCGCCGCCGCTTGATGTACAATCTGCGGCTCACGGCCCGGTAGCTCAGTTGGTAGAGCAGCGGATTGAAAATCCGCGTGTCGGTGGTTCGATTCCGCCCCAGGCCACCAAGTCAAGTCAAACGCCCGACGTCAACCCGTCGGGCGTTTTTGTTTCTGCTGCCGGCTGATGCATCCGGCCCGCCCCCCGTGCCCGCAAGCCCGCCACGCCGCATGTGGGTATTGGGCCGGCAGTGCGCCTCCCGGGCGGGCCATGGGAAGATCGCGCTTCCACTCAGGAGGCGTCTGACCATGCAATGCCCTGTCTGCAAAACCGTCCACCTCACCATGGCCGAGCGCAGCGGCATCGAGATCGACTACTGCCCGCAGTGCCGGGGCGTGTGGCTTGATCGCGGTGAGCTCGACAAGATCATCGAGCGTGCGGCCACCCAGCCGGCCGCGCCCGCCCCGGTGGCGGCGCCCCAGCCGCAGTACGCGCCGCCCCCGGTGTACCCGCACAGCGGACACGGCTACTACAAGAAGAAAAAGCGCGAGGGCTTCCTCGGCGAGCTGTTCGACTTCGATTGAGTCGACCGGGTTCAGACGAAGGGCCGGGCACGAGGCCCGGCTTCGATCACTCCAGCACCAGCCCCACCCGCTTGATGATGTCGCCCCACTTGCGGGTTTCGCCATCAATGAAGCTGCGGAAAGACGCAGGCGAGCCGCCGCCGATCAGCAGGCCCTGCTTGATCAGGGTCTCCCGCACGGCGGGGTCTTGCAGCGCCGCGTTCACGTCGGCGTTGATGCGGTCGATCACCGCGGCGGGGGTGCCGGCGGGGGTGAAGAGGCCGTTCCAGGCCAGGGCTTCGAAGCCGGGGTAGCCCGCCTCGGCCACGGTGGGCAGGTTCTTCATTTCGTCCAGGCGCTTGCTGCTGGTCACGGCCAGCAGGCGCACGCGGCCGCCGTCGATCAGGGGCAGCAGGGCCGGGGCCACGGTGAACAGGCCCTGGGTCTCGCCACTGGCGACCGATAGGCCCGCAGGGGGCGAGCCGTTGAACGGCACATGCACCGCCTGGAAGCCCGCGATGGTGCGGAACAACTCCATGGTCAGGTGCGAGGAGCTGCCAGCGCCCACCGAGGCGTAGCTCACGCCCTTGGACTGGCCCTTGGCCCAGGACACGTACTCCTGCACCGACTTGGCCGGGTGGCTGGCCGGAACCGCCAGCACGTTGGGCTGGGAGGTGGTGAGCACCACGGGCACCAGGTCCTTTTGCGGGTTGTACGGCATGGTCTTGTACATGAAGGGGCCGAAGGCGACCGGGCCGTTGAAGCCGATGCCCAGGGTGTGGCCGTCCGGCGCCGCCTTCGCCACCAGGTCCATGCCCAGCATGCCGCCGGCGCCGGGCTTGTTCTCCACCACCAGGGGCTGCTTCCAGCGGTCCTTGAGCTTTTCGCCCATGGTGCGCACGATGATGTCGAGCGAGCTGCCGGCGGGCGCGGGCACGACGACGCGCACCGGCTTGTTGGGCCACTCCTGCGCGAAGGCGGAGGCGCAGACGACGGCCGCCAGGGCCAGGGAAATGAGCTTCTTCATGGGATCTCCTGCGTTGATCGGATGCCTGATTGTCGATCAGGCCGAGGTGTGACTTCGCGCCCTGGCGCTCAGGCGGTGGCCAGTCGCCCGGTGAAGGGCACCTTGCCCGTGAGCATTTCCCACCACATGACCCAGTCGCTGGCCAGCGAGTAGAACGGGTGGCCGAAACTGGCCGGCCTGTTCTTCTCGAACACGAAATGGCCGACCCAGGCGAAGCCGTAGCCGATCACGGGCAGCAGCGGCAGCAGCCAGGGGTTGCCGGTCGCAATCGCCGTCGCCAGCGTCACCAGCACCAGGCTCGAGCCGAGGAAGTGCAGGGTGCGGCACACCGGGTCGGCATGCTGGGTGAGGTAGTAGGCGTAGAAAGCGCGATAGGAGTCGAAGGTCATGCGTTGCTCCCGTCGGTGAGGGGCGGCGGTGGTGACCTGCATGGTCGCCATGGCAGACCTGCGCCGGAATCGGGTCTTCCCCGGGGGGCGGCGGCGCGCCCATTGGGACAGCGCGATGCAAGCCCGGTCGGCCACCTCTGGCGGCCAGCCGCCCACAATCCGCGGCCAACGGCCTGCGCCGCAATCGCGCGGGCCACACGCCAACGAGGGAACCATGGAACCACATCCCCGCTGCCCAGGCGCAGCAAGCGCCCGCCCTGCCGCTGAGGCGGCGAGTCCCGTCGGCGCCGGTGCCCGCGCCTTTTCCTGCGCATGGGCCCTGGCCTTGATGTTGGTGATGTCGCCGGCGCACGGGGGCTTCCTGGGCGGGGCCGTCGAGTTGCGCAGCCAGGAAGAACTTTCGGATGCGGCGGGCGAATTCACCCCCTCGCGCTACCTGGTCTACCGCGGCACAGACGACAAATTCCACCACTTCCAGGAGACCGGCAAGTTCGGCCCGCTGGGCCCCACCGGCAAGTTCCGGATCGACAAGCGGCTCATCGCGCTGCCCGACCTCCTGCCTGGCGCCGTCATCACCTATGACCAGAACCAGGGCGTCTTCCGACTTCGTGACGACCGGGGCCGGCATGTGGTGAAAGCCGACTTCGTCGAGCGCTACACGCGCGAAGAAGAGCGCTACCTGAAGGCGATGGCCGCGGCCAGGCGCTTCGAGTCCGCCGGCCCGTCGCCGGAGAAGGGCGAAGCGTGGATGGCTCTCTTGCGCGCCGCATTCGAGTCCCGGCGTCTCGATGACGCCGAGCGCTTCGGCCGGGAGCTGCTGGCGATGGCGTACGAGGTGCACACCGTGCACACCTACCTGGGTCGTATCGCACTCGAGCGCAAGGACCTGGAAGGCGCCGCACGTCACCTCGTCGCGTCGGCCGAAGAAACCCCGGCGACCGGTCCGCTCGTTTCATTCGGCCCGAGCATGGCATTGGCCAAGCCGATGGCGGAGGCGGGGCAGTGGGACGCGGTGGCCCGCTACCTCCGCGCCTGCCAGCGGTTCTGGGACAAGCCCCAGCTGCGTGATTGGCAGCGGCACATCGAAGAACGGCGGGTGCCGGACTTCGGGGCCAACCGGTTCTACGGGCGCTGATCGCCCGAGTGCAGCCGCCGCCCGCGAGGGCGACGCGCGGCCCATCAGATGCTGTAGCTCTCGTAGGTCGCCGGGTGGAACAGTTCCTCCACGGCCACCTTGCGCGAGGACAGGCCCTGCGCGTGGTGGTGGTGCAGGAAGGTCTCCAGCGTGGGCCGCGCGGCGTCGACGCCGTAGGCCCAGAAGTCCTCGCCCATGGTGCTGCGGGCGGCCTTGAGCTGCTCCTCGACGAAGGGCAGGGTGACCTTTGTGGCCGACGTGTCCGAGAGCAGGTCGAGGGCGGCCTGCTTCGATTGCGTGAAGGCCTTGACCAGCGCCGCCGGCAGCCAGGGGTGCTGGGCCACCAGGGTCTTGCGCACGCCCACCAGGTGCATGATGGGGAAGATGCCGGTGCGCTTGTAGTAGTCCTTGGCGACCGCCGTCGGGTCGTCGAACAGCCAGCCGATGTTGGGGTTGCGCGCCAGGATGTGTGCGCTCGGCGGACGCGGGCCGATGAAGCCGTCGATCGCGCCTTCCTCCAGCAGCATGGAGACGGTCTTGCCCTCAGGGGCGGCTTCCACCTTCACGCCAGGCGGCAGCTGCAGCGCGATCTTCTCGGGGCGGTTGGGCGTGTCGATGCCGCCGCGCACCCAGGTCACGTCCTCCGGGCGGACGCCGTAGTCGTCCTGCAGGATGGCGCGCGCCCAGACGTTGGCGCTCAACTGGTACTCGGGCAGGCCGACACGCTTGCCAATCAGGTCGCGCGGCTCGCGGATGCGGTCCTTGCGAACATAGATCGAGGTGTGGCGGAAGGCCCGCGAGAGGAACACCGGAATCGCGATGTAGGGGCAGTCGCCGCGCGCGTGCTTGACCAGGTAGCTGGAGAAGGACAGCTCGGCGACGTCAAAGTCCTGGCTGCGCATGGCCCGGAAGAACATCTCCTCCGGATTGAGCAGCATGTAGACCGGGTCGACCCCGTCGATCTGCACCCGGCCGTCGAAGAGGGCGCGGGTGCGGTCGTAATCGCCCATGGCGACGGAAAGTTGCAGGCGGGCCATGGGCTCTTCCGGGTTCGGGTCCTTATTTCGCCACGGACTGCACCACCGGGATCCAGCGGTCGGTCTCGCTGCGCACGTAGCGGGTGAAGGTGGCGGCGTCCCAGTCCTGGCTCTGGATGCCTTCATTGGCCATCATCTTCTGCATGGCCTCGGTCTTGAGGCCCTTGCGGATTTCGGCGTTGATCTTCTCGACCAGCGCGGTCGGCATGCCGGGAGGGCCAGAGACGCCGAACCAGGTGGTGGCCACCAGCTCGGGGTAGCCGGCTTCGGCGAAGGTGGGCACGTTGGGCAGGTCGGCCATGCGGCGCGTGGAAGTCACCGCGAAGGCCTTGAGGCGGCCGGAGGCGACGAAGGAGTTGGCGGCGGTGAGCGTGACGAAGGCGACCGGGATCTGGTTGCCCAGGAGGTCATTGATCGCCGGGCCGGCGCCCTTGTAGCCGATGTGGGTGTGCTTGTACTTGGCCTGCTTGGCGAACACCTCGCCAATCAGCTGCGCGTGCGTGCCCTGGCCGGACGAGCCCCAGCTGATGCCGTCCTTGGCCTTCTGCGCGTGGGCGACGAACTCCTGCAGGTTGTTGGCCGGAAAGCTCGGGTGGGCCACCAGCACCAGGGGCGGGCCGCCGAGGAGGGCGATGTGGGTGAAGTCGGCCATGGCGTCGAAGGCCTTGGTCTCCGGCAGCGCGATCACGTGCGAGGCAATACCCGAAACGACCAGCGTGTAACCGTCGGGCGCGCTCTTGGACACCTGGGCCGAGCCGATGGTGCCGCCGCCGCCGCCCTTGTTCTCGATGACGAAGCTTTGTTTGAGGGCGTTCTGCAGCTGCTGCGCGATGCCTCGACCCAGCGTGTCGGAGGAACCGCCGGCAGCGAAGGGCACGACGATCTTGACGGGTTTTTGCGGCCAGTCGGCAGCGGATTGGGCCAGTGCGCCCAGCGAGAAAGCGGCCGCCAGGGTGGCAGCCAGGAGTTTGCGCAGCATGGGTTTGTCTCCGTTGAACGTTGTTGTCGAAAGCGCGGGCCTAATCTATCATCGTTCCGTTAAAGGGAAAACAGTTCCTTTATGCGGAACATCGACAAAACTAGCCAAACGGAGACAGCATGCTGCGCGCAGAACAAAACAAGCTGGTGACCGAGACCAATGCCGGCACCCCCATGGGCGAACTCTTTCGCCGCTACTGGCTGCCCGCCCTCCTGTCCGAGGAGCTGCCGGCGCCCGATTGCCCGCCGGTGCGTCTCAAGCTCCTGGGCGAGCGCCTGGTCGCCATCCGCGACACGCAAGGCCGCCTGGGGGTGATGGACGAGTTCTGCGCCCACCGCGGTGTCTCGCTCTGGTTCGGCCGCAACGAAGAGGGCGGCCTGCGCTGCCCGTACCACGGCTGGAAGTTCGACGTGAACGGCCAGTGCACCGAGGTGCCTTCGGACGAGGACGGCAAGCTGTGCGATCGCATCAAGCTCAAGTCCTACCCGATGATCGAGCGCGGCGGCGTGATCTGGATCTACATGGGCAAGCCCGAGCACCAGCCGCCGGCGCCCGAGTGGGAGTTCGCCACCGTGCCGGACGCGAACCGCTTCGTCTCCAAGCGCCTCCAGATCTGCAACTGGCTGCAGGCGCTGGAGGGCGGCATCGACTCCAGCCACGTGTCCTTCCTGCACAGCGGCGGCCTCAAGCACGACCCGCTGTTCAAGGGCGCCAAGGGCAACGAATACAACATGAACGACCTGCGGCCCAAGTTCGAGGTGGTCGACGGCGACGCCGGCCTGTTCATCGGCGTGCGCCGCAAGGCCGAACCCGGCCACCTGTACTGGCGCATCACGCCCTGGGTCATGCCCTGCTTCACCATGGTGCCCCCGCGCGGCGACCACCCGGTGCACGGCCACTTCTGGGTGCCGATCGACGACGAGAACTGCTGGGCCTGGAGCTTCGACTACCACCCGACCCGCGCGCTCAAGGACAGCGAGGTGCAGGCCATGCGGGATGGCGCGGGCATCCATTGCAAGTACGTGCCCGGCACCTACATCCCCCTGGCCAATCGCACCAACGACTACCTGATGAACCGCGAGAAGCAGCGGTCCGGCGAGTGGTACAGCGGCATCGAAGGCATCGCGGTGCAGGACTCGTCCCTGCAGGAAAGCATGGGGCCGATCGCCGACCGCACCAAGGAGCACCTGACCGGCACCGACAAGGGCATCGTGCAGGCGCGCCGCCGGCTGATGGAGGCCGCCACTGCGCTGGCCGAGCATGGCACCCCGCCGCCCGGCACGCTGCCCGAGCAGCAGCGGGTGCGCTCAGTGGCGATCGTGCTGCCCGAGGACCAGCCGTTCCACGAAGCCGCCCGCGATGCCCTGCGGGCCGAGCCTGGCAAGCCGCACTCCAGCGTATGACGCAGACCCTGGCCGCGGTCGCCGTCGCGCCGGGAAAGACCGAACTGCAGCAGCTGCCGCTGCCGCCGGTCGAGCCCTGGTCTGGCCTGCTCCAGGTTGCCATCACCGGCGTTTGCGGCAGCGACTGGGGCTATTACCAGAACCTGCCCCAGAGCCGGGGCCCCGTGATCCTGGGCCACGAGACGGTGGGCCATGTGTCCGCCCTGGGCGCGCAGGCGGCGCAGCGTTGGGGCGTGAAGGAGGGTGACCTCGTCGCCCTCGAGGAGTACCTGCCCTGCGGCCATTGCGATTTCTGCCGCTCCGGGGACTTCCGTCTGTGCAATGCCACCGACTGGCGCCTGGGCGGGTTGCGGTACGGCGCTACCGGGCTCTCGGTCGCGCCGGGGCTGTGGGGTGGCTTTGCGAGGCAGCAGTACCTGCATGCCAGCACCGTGTTCCACAAGGTGCCCGCCGGCGTGTCGCCGCGCCACGCGGCGCTGGCCCTGCCCCTGTCCAACGGCATCGAATGGACGGTGCTGCAAGGCAAGGCCGGTCCGGGGCAGACGGTCGTGATCCAGGGCCCGGGCCAGCAGGGCCTGGCCTGCGTGGTGGCGGCGCGTGAAGCCGGGGTGGCCCAGATCATCGTCACCGGCCTGTCCAACGAGACCGACCGCCAGCGCCTCGCGATGGCGCGCGCGCTCGGCGCCCACCACACCATCGACATCGAGACGCAGGACCTCCTGCCCACCGTGGGCGATTTGACCGGCGGCCAGATGGCCGACCTGGTGATTGACTGCGCCTCGGGCGGGCCCGCGTCGGTGGTCTCGGCCATCGAACTGGCGCGCAAGAAGGGCCGCGTGATCCTGGGCGGGCAGAAGCGCCAGAAGGTGCCCGCCTTCGACAGCGACCGCATCATCGCCAACTTCCTCACCGTGCAGGGCATGCGCGGCCACTCCTACGAGTCGGTCGAGCTCGCACTGCAGCTGATCGCGGCCAACCGGCACAACGTGCAGGCCATGAGCACCCATGTCTTCGGCCTCGACGGCGTCGACCTGGCGCTGCGCTCGCTGGCCGGCGATGGCGTCGAGGGGGCGATCCACATGACCATCGATCCGCACCGGTGACCCCAGCCTCCACGCTCAAGCCCCCCACGCCGAGCGGCCAGCTGTCTTCGGTCGGCAGCGCCCTGCGCCTGCTGAAGGCCTTCACTGCTGAAGAGCCCGAGCTGGGCATCACCGAGATTGCGAAGCGCCTGGGCGTCGCCAAGAGCACCGCGCACCGCCTGGCCAGCACGCTGGTGGCAGAGGGCTTCCTGGAGCAGAACGCGGTCGACGGCCGCTACCGGCTGGGGCTCCTGCTGTTTTCCATCGGCACCCTGGTGCGCCGGCGCATGAACGTGTCGGAGCAGGCAGTGCCCCACCTGCAGGCCCTGTGCGAGGGCTCGGGCGAGACGGTGCACCTGGCGGTGCTGCATGACGCCGAGGTCGTGTTCCTGCGCAACATCGAGAGCAAGCAGGCGATCCGCCCGCGCTCCTACCTGGGGGTGCGCAAGCCCGCCTTCTGCACGAGCGAGGGCCGTGCCCTGCTGGCCTTCGGCCCGCCGCAGCAGGTGACGGCGGCCCTGCGCGGCGCGCTTGCGCCCCGCACGCCCAAGACGCTCACCGACAAGGCCGCCATCACCCGCCTGCTGCAGAAGATCCGCAGCCAGGGCTACGCGGTCGATGACGAGGAGAGCGAGGTGGGCATGCGCGGTGTGGCCGCGCCCATCTTCGACGCCAACGGCATGGCGGTCGCCTCGGTGGGCGTGGTGGGTCCGGTGCAGCGCTTCACCGCGCCGCGACAGCGCGAGCTCGCGGCCCGGGTGCTCGCCACGGCCGAGGCCATCTCGCTGCACCTTGGCCACCAGCCGGCGGGAGCCTGATGGCAGGCGCCCGCACGCCCGTCTGGCTGGTGACCGGCTACCTGGGCGCGGGCAAGACCACGCTGCTGGCGCACTGGCTCGCCGAGCCGGCGCTGGCGAATGCGGCCCTGGTAGTCAACGAAATCGGCGAGGTCGGCCTCGACGATCGCCTGCTGGCCCGCGCGGTGGACAGCGCCTCCCTGGTGGCGAATGCCTGCATCTGCTGCACCGGCCTGCCGGGGCTGGAGCAGGCCCTGGCCGACCTGTGGTGGGACCGCCTGCATCGCCGCCGGCCCGCCTTTGACGCGGTGGTCATCGAGACCACGGGTCTCGCCGACCCCGGGCCGGTGATCGAGGCCTTCCAGGCGGATGATTTCTTGCGCACCCGCTACGCGCTGGCCGGCGTGCTGGTCATGGTCAGCGCGACGACGCCGTGGCCCGAGTTGGTGCAGCATCCCGAGGCCTTGTCCCAGGTGCGGCTGGCCGACCTGCTGGTGGTGACCAAGGTGGACCGCGCGGAGCCCGGACCTGTGCTCGAGGCCTTGCGCGCCGAGCAGCCCGAGGCGGCTGTCACCACGTCGGCCAAGGCCTCGCTCGATTGGGTGCAGGTGCAGGCGCTGCTATCGCCCGCAACGGCCCGGGCGTCTGCCGGGGGCGATGCGGCCCCACCAGCCGGCCCGCATGTCGACGACGGTCACCCGGCGCACCCCGGCCATCACGAAAGCCATCACGCTCACCATCACCACGACGCCCAGGTGCGCTTCCTTCCCTGTCCCGCCGGCTTGGACCGCGAGGCCTTGGCCGCCTGGGCCAACGCCCAGCGCAGGACGGGCCTGCAGCGCCTCAAGGGCGTGCTGCAATGCGCCGACGGTCGCCTGTTCATGGCCCAGTGGGCCCCGGGCGATGAGACAGTCGCGCTGGTGGGCTTCGAGGGGCCGGTGCCCCGCCTGGGATTGACGTGCATTGCCTGAGGCCGTGCCCGCAAGCGCCCCGTCCGCAGGAGTCTGCGTCCGCAGGCGCGTTCCCGGGCGCCACGACCGCCACCGATCGACGATTGCGTGTCCGCTTTGAGCAGGAGTTCTACACACCATGGGCCTGAACGTTTCACCCGCGCTCGCCACCGAGCTGGCGATCGCCAACCGCATCCTCTATGACCAGCAGATCGTCGACGGCCTGGGCCATGTGAGCCTGCGCCATCCCGACGATCCGGCCCTCTTCCTGCTGTCCTGCAGCCGTGCGCCGGGCCTGGTGCGGCCCGAGGACATCGTCTGCTACCGCCAGGACGGCAGCTCGCTCGACCCCCAGGCCCCGCGCCCCTACCTGGAGCGATTCATCCATGCGGAGATCTACCGCGCCCGGCCCGACGTCCAGGCGGTGGTGCATTCGCATTCGCCCAGCGTGATCCCTTTCGCCTGCGTGCAAAAGCCCCTGCGCCCGATCTTCCACATGGCCGGCTTCCTCGGCGAGGGCTCGGCGCACTTCGAGATCCGCGAGGCGGGCGGCGACACCGACATGTTGATCGGCAGCTCCTACCTGGGTGAGGCGCTGGCGCGTTCCCTGGGCAGCCGCAGCTGCGTGCTGATGCGGGGACATGGGTCGACGGTGGTGGGCACCAGCCTGCGCCAGGTGGTCTACCGCGCCGTCTATGCCGAGGCCAACGCCCGGCTGCAGATGAACGCGCAGGCGCTGGGCGAGCCGGTCTACCTCAACCCGCGCGAGGCGCAGCTGGCCTCGGACGCGAACGACGGCCAGATCGACCGCTCGTGGAACCTCTGGCTCCAGCGCCTGGGGGCGCTGGACTTCAGTCCGGCCTGATTCAGTCCGGCTTGATGTTGCGCGAGCGGATCACCGGGGTCCAGCGCTCCAGCTCGGACTGCAGGTAGGCGGCCATCTCGGCCCGCGTCATGAGGCGCGGGTCGGTGCCGGTGCGGCCGATCGCCTCGCGCACCTCGGGTTTTTCCAGCACCGAGCGGATGTCCTGGTACATGCGCGTTTGCAGCGCCTCGGGCGTCGCGGTGGGAATGAAGATGCCGAACCAGCCGCCCGCCTCGAATTTGGCCAGGGAGGGAATGCCGGCCTTGTTCACCGGGGGCACGCCCGGCATGCGCGGGTTGGGCGCCGAGTAGCCGTGACCCAGCACCTTGAGCTTGCCGGTGGCCACGTGGGCCATGGTGGCGGGCGAGTCGAACAGGGCGTCGACCTGGCCCCCGAGCAGGTCGTTGATCGCAGGGCCGTTGCCCTTGTAGGGCACGTGCACGATCTGGATGCCGGCCATGTCGGCGAACTGCTCCGCGGCGATGTGCGGGCTGGAGGCGTTGCCCGAGGACGCGAAGGTCAGCTTGCCCGGATTGGCCTTGCCGTAGGCGATGAGCTCGGCCAGGTTGTTCGCCGGCAGGCTGGCGCGCACGTACAGCACGCTGGGGCTGTCGGAGACCATGGCCAGCGGCGACAAGGCCTTCGGGTCATAGGGCAGATTGGGAACCATGATCTGGTTGCCGATCAGGCCGAAGGCCGTCATCAGCAGGGTATGGCCGTCGCCCGGGGCGCGCGCCACGTAGCCGGTGCCGATGGTGGTGCCGCCGCCGGCGCGGTTTTCCACCACCACGTTCTGGCCCCACTTTTCAGCCAGCTTGGGCGCCACGATGCGCGCCAGCACGTCGGTCAGGCCGCCGGCGGTGTAGGGCACGACCAGGGTCACCGGCTTGGTCGGGAAGGCCGGGGCCTGGGCCAGGGCGGCGGTGCTGAAAAGGCAGGCCGCGGAGAGGACGGAGAGGGCAGAGAGGAGGGTTCGCTTGTTCATGGGAAATTATTGAACGATCGGTAAGTTCCATCCTCCACGATAACCCTTGCCCGGGCTGTCGCGCGGGTGCCAGGGGCCTGCGAGGGCGGGGGTGTGGGCGAGGGCGAGGGCGCGAATCGCCTTGGCCGTATTCCATCTGGTTATCGATCGGGAGGTTTGGTGAATCCCATTTCCCGCCCGGGTTCCTAGGATGGCCCTCCGAGACAGATCCACCTCACAAAGAACAGAAAGCCACCCGATGCCCCATTCCTTGTCCCGCCTCACCGCCGCCTTGCTCCTCGCCACTGCGGGTGCCGCGGGCGCCTTTGCCGCCGAGCCGGCGCGACCGGCCACCGAGTCGCCGGTGATGCGCGGCTTCCCGCCGCCGCCCGAGTACCGTGTCACCAAGGCCAACGGTTTCACCCCTCAGAACCTGCGCTGGTCGCTCACCCACGGGCGCGAGCTGGCGCCGAGCCGGGCGATCGCGCGGTCCGACACGCCGCTGAAACTTCCCCGCGCCAAGGCGCTGGCGCTGGACGACCTGGCCTTCCCCGTCGGCCAGGGCGAGGCCAGGCTGCAGGCCTACCTGGAGGCGACGTCCACGGACGGCTTCATCGTCCTGCACCGGGGTCGTGTGGTGTACGAGCGGACCTTCGCCGGCGTGTCCGCGCGCCAGCCGCACACCTGGGCGTCGATGGTCAAGTCGGTCACCGGCCTGATGGCCGCGCAGTTTGTCGCCGAGGGCAGGCTCGACCCGCAGGCCCGCCTCGCGCAGTACGTGCCGGAGCTGGCGGGCACTCCCTTCGGTGAAGCGACCGTGCAGCAGAACCTGGACATGGAAGTGCCCGTGGTCTACCCCGAAGGCGTGCCGCCCGACCTGGGCCTGTTCGCCGCGGCCGGCCTGATCCCGCGCCGCGAGGGCATGCCGGAGGACATCTATTCCTTCCTCAAGGCGGCGCAAATTCCGAAGGACGCGCCCGCCGGCCGCCAGTTCTTCTATCAGAACGGGTCGGCCGAGGCGGTCGCCTGGGCCCTGCGCAAGATCGCCAACCAGAATTGGGCGGAGCTGGTGGGCCAGCGTGTCTGGTCCCGGTTCGCGGCCGACGAGGCCTATGTGCACGTCGACCTCCTGGGTACCGAGATGTCCAGCGGCGGCCTCAATGTCCACCTGGAAGACACCGCCCGTTTCGCGGAAATGCTGCGGCGCGAATTCGCGCGCAAGGGCCAGGGGGACTCCTTCACCCAGGCGGTGCGCGCGGTCTTCAAGCCCCATGACAACCAGGCCCTGTTCGCCGCCGGCAACATGGCGGCGGGCCGGGCGGGCTACGCCTACCGGAACTACTGGTACCACGTGAATGACGGCATGGGCTCGGTCGAGGCCTTTGGCCGCTTCGGCCAGCGGATCTACATCAACCCGACCCGGCAGGTCGTGGTGGTGAAGCTGTCCTCGACGGTCGATCTGGCGCCGCGTTCGACCAGCGCCGCCGGCCCGGGCCGTGCCTACGGAGCCATGGAGTCGCCCGCCACCTTCAGCGCCATGGTGGGGTCACTGCTCAAGACGTTGCCCCGCTGAAGCTGGAGTGCTGTGTCCGGATGAAGGGGGGCCTTGCGGGGCCCCCTTCTCATTTCAGAAGCCCAGTTTCGCGCCTGCGCCCAGCAGCGTGGCGATTCCCAGGCCGGCGAAGATGGCCGCGGCGACCCCGTGCACCAGCCGCATCGGGATGCGGCCGGAGAGCTTGTCGCCAATGAACACCGCCGGGACATCGGCAATCAACATGCCCAGGGTGGTCCCGATGACCACCATCACCGCCTGCGAGTAGTGGGCGGCCATGGCCACCGTGGCAATCTGTGTCTTGTCGCCCATCTCGGCCAGAAAGAAGGTGACCAGGGTGGCGCCGAACACGCCCAGGCGCTGGGCAACCTGGGCCTCCTCCTCCTCGATCTTGTCGGGGATGAGCGTCCAGACCGCCATGCCGACGAAGGACAGGCCCAGCACCCAGCGCAGCACCTGCGGGCTGAGGGCCGTGGTGATCCAGGCGCCGAGCGCGCCAGCCAGGCCGTGGTTGACCACGGTCGCAGCCAAAATGCCCAGCACAATGGGGAGCGGTTTCTTGAAACGGGCGGCCAGCAGGAAGGCCAGAAGTTGCGTCTTGTCGCCGATTTCGGCCAGGGCGACGACCCCGGTGGAGACGAGGAGGGATTCCATGAATGCAACGATTCTAGGGGTCTGCTGTAGGGAGTCCCCGCCAGTTGTCGGGCATGTGCCGCGAACCGGATGAGCGCCACACGTTCGCGGTTACCATCGGCGCTGATCTGGCAACTCAACGGTTCTAGGTCTCTGCCATAGACCTTGCTCGAAATAGACTTATTGGTAGAAACAAGCAGCACTTTGGTCTTCGTTGCGATACCATTGCCTACCATTTTCCGAAAGACTGTCATGGCGACCAAGAAAGAGCACTCCCAGCTGTACTTCAAGTTTTTGAACTTGGTGGCGGCGAGCCGGCAGCTCCCCGGTGTTCCCGAGATTGACGCCGTCGAGGACCGAATCCTGGCCTTCCTGGCGCGCTCCTGGTATGTCGGCCAGCGCATCACGGTGGTCGAGGCCATGCACGGCATGGCCGAAATCTCCCCCTCGACCGTCCAGCGCCGCCTCAAGGCCCTGCGCTCCAAGGGCATGCTCAAGGTCGAGAGCGACGAACACGACAACCGTTTCAAGTACGTGGAACCCACCGAGCTTTCCCTGAAGTACTTCGCCGCCCTGGGCCAGTGCATTCAGAAGGCCCAGACGCGCTGATTTCCTGATGGAGACCGGTCGCAGGCTCAGTGTCGGAGAGGCCGTGGCCGGTGCCCTGCTTGGCGGGCTCGGCTATGTGTTCTTCTATGAGTTGAACGGCTGGCTGTTCAGCCAGGTCAAGGTCACCGAGAACATCAGCTGGGTCTTTCTGCCCGCCGCGATCCGCATGCTTGCGGTGCTGCTGTTCGAATGGGCGGGGGTGGCCGGCTTGTTCATCGGATCCCTGGCCGTCATCCTCGACCTGTTTGCCGAGCAACCGGGCCACGCGCTGGCACTCGCCAGTCTTTCCTCCGTTCCCTCCCTGCTCGTGGCCCGGCTGGTCCAGCGCTCCCTGGGCATTCGCCCCGACCTGGGCGGCATGACGGGCCGCCACCTGCTCGTGTTCGCCCTGGCCGGCGGCCTGACGAACAGCCTGGTTCACACCCTGTACTTCGCCGGCCGTGAGGGCAGCCTGGAACCCTTCCATGGCTTCGTCCCGATGTTCGTTGGCGACAGCATCGGCACGCTGCTCGTGCTCTATGCGGGCGCGATCAGCTTGCGCCGTTTTCGGCCTCACCCGGCGGGCGACTGAGGCCAGGCGGCCCGCCAGGCCACCCCGCAACTAGTTCACGCTTGTCCATCCCGGGGCGGATACCGGAGTCCTTGCTGCGACTGCGGGCCTGGGGCCGGACTATGGTGGGGGTTGATCGGCGTCCCTCCATGTCCGCCATTCCTTCCATGGCCGCTGCGCCCCTGCGCCGGTATGCCGCGTGGCTGCCGCAGAAGGGCGTGCTCTCGGTGGTGGCGCGCTATGGGCTGGCTGTCGTACTCACAGCCTTTGCCTTGCTGCTCCGCTTCTCCTTGCAGGGCGTGTTTCCGCCGCAGGGCTTCCCCTTCCTGACCTTTTTTCCCGCCGTCCTGCTGTCGGTCTACCTCGCCGGGCTGGGGCCGGGGCTCACCGCCACCGGCCTGAGCGTGGCCGCGGCCTGGTATTTCTTCATGTCGCCGCCATTCGGGCAGTTCGGGGGCCTCTCAGAGCCGGACAAGGTGGCCCTGCTGTTCTTCACGGCGGTGCTTCTCATCGACACCTTCGTGATCGATGTGATGAACAACGCCCTGCAGCGGCTGCGCCAGGCCGAGGCCCGGCTGCAGGAGGCGGACCACCACCTGCGCACCAGCCGCGCCGACGCACTGGCGGCCGCCGAACTCGCCAACCGCGACCGGGGCCTGCTGGACGCGGTGTTCAACGCCGTGCCGGCGGGCATCATCGTGGCGGATTCGGACGGCCGCCTGCTGCGGATGAACCGGGCCAATGCCCGCATCTGGGGCCTCGCGCCCTACTCGACCAGCATCGAAGGCTATGGGGACTGGAAGGGCTGGTGGGCGGGCGACTCGCCCCGGGCCGGGCAGCGGATCGCCTCACAGGACTGGGGGCTGGCCCGCTCGCTGCGCAGCGGGCAGGAATGCAACGACATCGTCGAGATCGAGCCCTTCGACCGGCCCGGCACCCGCCTGGTGACCCTGCTGTCTTCCGCGCCGGTCCTTGATCCGGCGGGGGTGGTGGTGGGCAGCGTGGTGGTCCAGTTCGACATCACCGACCGCATCCAGGCCGAGCGCGCCCTGCGGGAGGCCGACAAGCAGAAGGACACCTTCCTGGCCACGCTGTCCCATGAACTCCGCAATCCGCTGGCGCCCATCCGCTCCGCGGCGCACGTGATTCGCCTGACCCCTGGCGTCGATGCCCGCGCCGAGCGGGCGGCGGCCGTGATCGAGCGCCAGAGCGCGCAGCTGGCGCGGCTGGTCGATGACCTGCTGGATGTGTCCCGCCTCAACTTCGGCAACCTTCAGCTGCAGCGCCAGCGGCTGGACCTGCGGCAGGTGGTCGAGACGGCCCTGGAAACGAGCCGCCCCTTGCTCGAAGCCGGCGGGCATCGCCTCGCGGTCCACACCGCGGACCGTCCGCTGCCGGTCTACGCCGACGAGACCCGCATCGCGCAGTGCGTGGCCAACCTGGTGAACAACGCCTGCAAGTTCACCCCGGCAGGCGGGGCCGTCGAGGTCGACGTCCGCGCAATCGACGAGCGATGGGCCTCGGTGACCGTGACCGACAACGGCCAGGGCATTGCCCCCGACATGCTGGAGAAGGTGTTCGAGCTGTTCGCCCAGGAGCAGCGCAGCGGCATGGGCGGCAACACCGGGCTGGGCATCGGCCTGGCCCTGGTACGCCGCCTGGTGCAGATGCACGGGGGCCAGGTGCAGGCCCGCAGCGAGGGGGTGGGCCGTGGCGCGAGCTTCGAGATCCGGCTGCCGCTGGGGCGGCGGGAGGTGGACGTGCCGGTCGAACCGGCGTCGAGCCCGGGTGTGCCGAGTGGGGCCGCAGGCGGGCGAAGCGAGGAAGCCTGAACTTCCGATCGCGGCGCCTGATCGCGCGGTGTCAGTCGCGGGTGACCCGCAGCAATTCCTCGCGCGAGGTGAGCCCCTCGCGCACCAGGCGCTCGCCGTCGTCGCGCATCAGGCGCATGCCGCCGGCGAGGGCGGCCTCGCGGATCTCGGCCTCGGAGGCCTGCCGGTGCACCAGGGCGCGCAGGGGCTCGTCCGCCACCATCAGCTCGAAGATGCCGGTGCGGCCCTGGTAGCCGCTTTGACCGCAGGCCTCGCAGCCCTTGCCTGCGCATGCGGGGCACAGCTTGCGCACCAGGCGTTGCGCCAGCACGCCCAGCAGCGAGGAGCTCAGGAGGAAAGGCTCCACGCCCATGTCTGTGAGGCGGGTCACCGCGCTGGCGGCGTCGTTGGTGTGCAGGGTGGCCAGCACCAGGTGACCGGTGAGCGAGGCCTGGATCGCGATCTGCGCGGTCTCGTGGTCGCGGATCTCGCCGATCATGATGATGTCCGGGTCCTGGCGCAGGATGGCGCGCAGGGCCTTGGCGAAATTGAGCTCGATGCGCGGATTGACCTGCGTCTGCCCGATGCCGGGCAGCTCGTACTCGATCGGGTCTTCCACCGTCATGATGTTGCTGGTCTGCGCGTCCAGCCGGGACAGCGCTGCGTACAGGGTGGTGGTCTTGCCCGAGCCGGTCGGGCCGGTCACCAGGATGATGCCGTGCGGCTGGCCGATCAGGCGCAGGAAGCGGGTGAGCGTGTCGCCGGTCATGCCCACCGACTCGAGACTGAGCTTGCTCTCGCTCTTGTCCAGGAGGCGCAGCACCGCGCGCTCGCCATGGGCGCTGGGCAGCGTGGAGACGCGCACGTCCACTGCCCGGGTGCCGATGCGCAGGCCGATGCGGCCGTCCTGCGGCAGGCGTTTTTCGGCGATGTCCAGCTCGGCCATGATCTTCAGGCGGGAGATCAAGGCCGCGTGCAGCGCGCGATTGGGCTGCACCACCTCGCGCAGGGTGCCGTCGACCCGGAAGCGCACCGAGGAGTGCCGCTCGTAGGGCTCGATGTGGATGTCGCTGGCGCCGTCACGCGCGGCCTGCGTGAGCAGGGCGTTGAGCATGCGGATGATGGGCGCGTCGTCGC
>CAZCTU010000002.1:0-25142 GCA_964501495.1 uncultured Ramlibacter sp. | reverse complement strand
CGATCAGTTCGGCGCGGCTGGTGTTGACGATGAGGGCGGTGGGCTTCATGCGCGCGAGGTCCTCGCGCTTGACGATGCCGCGGCTGGAGGGGCTGAGGCGAATCTGCAGGCTGATCACGTCGCTCTGCTCGAAGAAGGCTTCGCGCGAGGGCGCGACCTCGAAGCCGTCGGCGCGGGCCTGCGCGGTGGAGTCCGGGCCACCCCAGACCCACACCTGCATGCCGAAGGCGCGCCCGTAGTGGGCCACCTGCTTGCCGATGCGGCCGTAGCTCCACACGCCCAGGCGCCGGCCATGGAGCTGGTAGCCCATGTGACCCTGCCACTGGCCGCCCTTGAGGCGGTTGGCCTCGTCGACGATCTGCCGGGCGCTGGCCAGGACCAGGGCCCAGGTCAGTTCGGCGGTGGCGGTGCCGGCGCCGCTGCCTGCGGCGACCGCGATGCCGCGCTCGGTGCAGGCCTTGACGTCCAGGTGCGCCGCCACCGCGCCGGTCTGGCTGATGAGGCGCAGCTTGGGCAGGCGATCGAGCAGGGGGCCGTCGATGACCGTGCGCTCGCGGGTGAGGACGATGGCCTCGGCGTCGGCAAAGCGCGCCGCCAGGGCGTCGGTGCCCTTGACCGTGTCATGGTGGAGGGTGACCTCGTGTCCCTTCAGGACTCCGTAGCAGTCGAGGCGGCGGACGACGTCCTGGTAGTCGTCCGGGATGACGATGCGCATTCTGGTTTCTTTCAGTCGAGTTTGATCTGCAGCCGGTCGACCAGCGTCTTCCATTTGACGAGGTCGTTGCGGATGATTTCGCGGTATTCGGCCGGCGGCATGCCGCCGGCGTCGACCGCCGCATTGCGGAACTGCTCCCGCACCTCGGGCGTGGCCAGGGCGATGCGCACCGCGTTGTGCAGCAGGTTGACCATCGGCTCGGGCGTGCCGGAGCGGGCCAGCAGGCCGTACCAGCCGTGCACGTCGAAGTTGGGGAATCCCTGCTCGGCCACCGTGGGCACATCGGGCAGTAGCGCGATGCGCCGGCGCGGCGCTGCCGCCAGCGCGCGCAGCTTGCCGGCGCGGATCTGGGGCAGGGCGGAGTTGGTGTCCAGGAACATGCAGTCGACCTGGCCCGAGAGCAGGTCGTTGAGGGCCGGGCCTGCGCCCTTGTAGGGGACGTGGAGCATGGAGACCTTGGCCTCCGAGGCCAGCAGCGCGCCGGCCAGGTGGGCCGAGGTGCCGTTGCCCGAGGAGGCGTAGGTCACGCTGTTGGGCTTGGCGCGGGCGGCGGCCAGCAGGTCGGCCAGGCTCCTGGCAGGATGGTCCGCGCGCACCGCCAGCACGTGGGGAATGAAGCCCACCACGGTGACCGGGGTGAAGTCCCGCATCATGTCGTAGGGGTACTTGGGCATCAGCGCGGGGTTGGTCACCGCGAGGATGGAGGGGAAGGCCAGGGTGTAGCCGTCGGCCGGCGCGCGCTGCACCTCTCCGAAGGCCACCAGGCCGCCACCGCCGGGCTTGTTGTCGATGACGACCGGCTGGCCCAGGGTCTGGCTCATGCTCTTGGAGATGGCCCGGGCCATCATGTCGGTCGGGCCGCCCGGGGCGAAGGGCAGGACGATGCGCAGAGGCTGGGTGTAGGCGGGGGCCTGGGCCCGGGCAGGCAGGGCCGCGGCAAGGCCGGTCAGCGCCAGAAGGCCCAGGCAGTCGCGCCGGGTGGGCAGTTGGGGCATGGCTGTCTCCTCTTGGTTGTTCTGCGCGGGGATTGTCCGCAGGCGCAGGGCGCGCGCCATTGGTGAATTCCATGCATTGGAACGCCAGGGTGGACGCCGGGGGAGAAGCGGCGCACTCGCGCCGGGCCGGGTTCGGCCTCGGGAATGTGGATGGGGGCAGGGTTCGCGCCGGCGCGGCCTGCCGACAGGGAGGGGCCGGTAGAATCGGCCGCGTCGGAGCGTAGCGCAGTCTGGTAGCGCATCTGGTTTGGGACCAGAGGGTCGTAGGTTCGAATCCTATCGCTCCGACCAATCTTCCCCGCCCGCCGCCCAGTGTTTGATCTGCTTGGGGTCGGGATGCCCGGGTGCTGTCGGAAATGTCCGGGTGCGGGACGAATCCGTTCGGATCGGGACCGCCTTTTTTTCCTGGCTGCCGCGTACGTTCATCCCGGCAGCCAGAGGCTGAAGGCGCAGCCCCGGCCCTCGAGGTTGCGCACTTCCACCCGGCCGCCATGCTGCTCGGCGATGCTGCGCACCAGGTACAGGCCCAGGCCCGCGCCGGGCTGCTCCAGGGCGCCGCGGCCACGGTAGAAGCGCTCGAAGATGTGCCCGATCTCGTCGGCTGGGATGCCCGGCCCCTGGTCGCGCACCTCGAAGCGCACCCCGCCCGCGTCGCTGGCCAGCTCCAGGGTGACCGCCTCGCCTGGCGGGCTGTGCCGCAAGGCGTTGCCGACCAGGTTGTGCAGCGCAATTTCCAGCAGGCCGGCGTCGCAGGTGACGGTCAGGTGGTCGGGGCCGATCACGTTGACCCGGCCGTCTTTCGCCTCCGCCAGGTCCTGCGCCAGCCTGCGACACAAGGCGGCCGTGTCCATGCGGGCCAGCTCCAGCGGCCGCTGGTCCAGCAGCTGGCGTTCGCTGGCCAGGTAATGCTCCATCAGTGACCGCATCCGGGCCGAAGCCTTGAGGATCTTCTCCACACGCTGCCGCGAGCGGTCCTGCAGCTCGGCCGCCTGCAACAGGTTGTCGGCGCTGGCATCGATGATGCTCAGCGGTGTGCGGAACTCGTGCGAGACCATGCTGGTGAAGTCACGCTGTTCGTCGCGCAGACGCGCCTCCTGGCTGGCCCGCGCCTCGGCCGCCTCCTTCTCGCGTCGCATGCGGCTGTAGCCGCTGAAGATGGCGGTGCTCATGACCAGGATGTGGATGAACCCGCCAATCTGGTAGCTGTTGTCGTTCCAGAAGTTGGGCTCGATCAGGCCGAGGTTGCGCGCATAGCGCCAGGCCACGCCCAAGTAGTAGAAGCTGAACGCGAGCAGGAACAGGCGCGCGTCTGGCCGGCCTTCCAGGGCCAGGCGCAGGGTCATCGTGGCCGTGAAAAGGATCATGGCCACGGTGGCGGTCTGTACGGCAGGCACCACCAGGTCGTAGAGGCCCGCCAGCGAGCCCACAATCCCGGTCGCGCCGACAAGGAGGGCCGCCCGCAGCGCCCAACGGGTCGCGCGTGGCCAGCGCAGGTCCAGGCGCAGGAAGGCGATGCCGAAATGGCTGGCGACCATCAGACCCAGGCTCAGCGACACCCCCAGCAGGTCCACCCACCAATGGCGGCTCACCTCGGGCACAAACTGGGAGGGCCACCCTGCGGTGAGGTAGGAGGCGGAAACAGTCGCCAGCACATAGGCGATGTAGACGAGGTGGATGCGCTCGCGGGTCCATGCCCAGAAGCCAAGGTAGAAGGCCGCCACCAGTGCATAGGTGCCCAACATGCCTCCCCAGACGAACGCCTCCCGCGCGTCGGACTGCAGTTTGGACTGGGGGTGCCACAGGACGAGCCGGGCCGACAACGAGGTCCGGGTCGCCAGCCGCAGCCAGTAGGTCCGCGGACCGGTGCTCTCGATACGCAGGGGGAACAGGGGCTGACGGTGCTGCAGGCGCTGTACCGGCGACCAGCCCCCCGTACCGTCCGGGCCGAAAAGGCTGGCGTGCTCGATGACTGTCTGGTCCAGCTCCAGCCACCAGCTCCGCTGCAGTCCATCGTCGGGGCGGTCGATCGTGATGCGGACCCAGACCGCGTCGCGCGTGAAGCCCATCGACAGGACGTCTCTCATCGGTGTGAGGTCGGCCTCGGGCCTGCGGGCGACCTCGGCCAGGGGGAGCTGTCCCGACGGGTCCCGCAGGTAGCTGGCTTTCCAGGCCAGCGCAGCCATGGGCGGACCCGTCTCGGGTTCGGCGTGAGCGACCCCCACGACGGCGCCCGCTAGCGCCAGCCACAGGCCGGCCAGGAGGAGGAGGGGAAGGCGCCACAATCGCATCCCGGGTTTTTACCTCAGCCCGGCCGTGTGAGACTTCATCAGAATCGGGCGGTCCCGCGCCCTAGCATTGCGCCGTGATCCGCATCCTTCTCCTCGACGACGAACGCGAACTCCGCGAGGAGATCGCCGATTACCTGCGCGGCGCCGACCTGGAAGTCGACGAAGCGGGCAGCCTGCGCCAGTTCCACCAGCAGTTTTCCGCTGAACGCCACCCCGTGGTGGTGATCGACCGGACCCTGCCCGACGGCGACGGCCTGGACCTGGTGGATGACCTGCGCCGTAGCGGATCGCAGTGCGGCATCGTGGTCTTCACCGCCCGCGATGCCAGCCTGGACCGCATCAGCGGCTACCGGCGCGGCGCCGACCATTACCTCACCAAGCCGATCCGTCTGGAGGAGTTGGCCGCCGTCATCGGGGCCCTGGCCCGCCGGGTCGCGCCCTCGGCGCAGTGGCAATTGCGTGAGGCCGACTGGTCGCTCGTCGTCCCGGGCTCGGCCCCGATCCGCCTTACCGCCCAGGAGCATGCCTTGCTGCGGGGACTCGCGCGAAGCCGGACCCGGTCGCTGTCCCGCGCCCAGATCGTCGAGGAACTGGGCAAGGACGCCGACACCTACGACCCTCGCAACCTCGACGCCCTGGTGCTGAGGCTACGCCGCAAGGTCGCCGAAGCGAGCGACCAGTCCCTCCCGCTGAAGGCGGTTCACGGGACGGGTTACGCGCTGACCCAGGCAGTGGAAATCGTCTAGCGGCTGCAGGAGCCTCTGATCGATGACCCAAAAGTCATGGGTCGTTAGATTTAGCCGTTACGGGTGAGTAGAGTCAGGCGAGTGGCCCCCATGGGATAGAGAGCCCAGGGTCCCGGAGACCTGAATGACTACCAAAGATTTCAACGGGCGCCCCCGCGCCCTGCGCCTGTGCGCGCTCGCGCTCGCCTGCCTGGCCGTCGTCGGCTGCGCCAGCGTGTCCCCCACCGCCCTCGAGGGCAGCGCGCTGGCCAAGGCCAATGCCGCGGACCGCAGCGCGATGCGCAAGGGTGTCGAGCCGATCGACGGCCCCTTGACGCTGGAAGAGGCCTTGGCCCGCGCGCTCAAGTACAACCTCGACCGCCGCACCCGGATGATGGAAGAGACGCTGGCCCTGGGCCAGCTGGACGTGAGCCGCTACGACACCCTGCCGCGGGTGATGGCCCAGGCCGGCTACGCCTCCCGTGACAGCACCCGCTACACCTGGAGCAGCGCCTACCCGAACACCAGCCCGACCAGCAGCGATCCGGCCAGCACCTCGACCTCCGCCGAGAAGAACCACACCACCTCCGACCTGGGCCTCACCTGGAGCGTGCTGGACTTTGGCCTGGGCTACTTCGGCGCGCGCCAGCAGGCCGACCGCCTGTTGATCGCCGGCGAGAAGCGCCGCCGCGCCATGCACCTGCTGATGCAGGACGTGCGCACCGCCTACTGGCGCGCCGCCAGCGCGCAGCTGCTGCGCGAGGATGTGTCCCGCACCATCAAGGTCGCCGAAGAGGCCCTGGGAGACTCCCGCACCGCTGCCGACGACCGGGTGCGCAACCCGCTCGACCCGCTGCGCTACCAGCGCCAGCTGCTGGAGAACCTGCGCCTGCTCGAGTCCATCGACCAGGAGCTGGCCTCGGCCCAGGTTGACCTGGCCGCGCTGATCAACGCGCCCCTGGGCCAGCCGATCCGGATCGCCCAGACCGACCTGCGCAACATCGGCGACGAGGTCGTCCGCGTGCCGATGACGCACCTGGAAGAGACCGCGCTGGCCCGCAATGCCGACCTGCGCGAGCAGCACTACGCCAGCCGCATCGCCCGCGAGGAGACCCACCGCGCGCTGCTGCGCCTGTTCCCCAATCTGTCGTTCAACTACGGCGCCAAGTACGACTCCGACAGCTACCTGCTCAACCGCCACTGGAACGAGGCCGGCGCCCAGCTGTCCTTCAACCTGATGGGCCTGCTCTCCGGCCCGGCGCAGCTGCGCATGGCCGACGCCGGTGTGGCCCTGGCGGACCAGCGCCGCATCGCCACCCAGATGGCGGTGCTGACCCAGGTCCACCTGGCCCGCCTGCAGGTGATCAATGCCCGCAGCCAGTTCGACCGCGCCGAAGCCATCTACGGCACCGACCGCAAGATCTCCGAGCTGATGCGTAACCGCCAGGCCGCCCAGAGTCAGAGCAAGCTGGACCTGGTGAGCGCCGAGACCGCCGCCATCCTGAGCCTGCTGCGCCGCTACCAGGCCCTGGCCCAGGTGCAGGTGGCCGAGTACCGGCTGGTGGCCACCCTGGGCCTGGAGCCTGCGGTGGGCGACACCCAGTCCACCCCCCTGTCCAAGCTCAAGGATCAGCTGGGTCAGGCGCCCGCGCCCTGGCAGAGCCTGATGCAGGGCCCGCAGGCGGTGGTGACCCCGGTGATCCCGACGGTCGTCGCCAAGGGGGCCTGGTGAGTCTTCTCGACGCTGCCAGGCGCCCCCTGATGGTGGCTGCCCTGGTGGCAGCCGTGGGAACAGGCGCCGCCCAGGCCCAGACCGCCGGCGCGCTGCCGCCCGCGGGCCTCTCGACGCCGTCCGTCGCGCCGGTGCCGCGCGCGGCGATGGAGCGCAGCGAGATCCGCGCCCAGCTCATGCCCCGGCGCTACACCACCCTGGCCGCCGAGATCGGCGCCAAGATCGACACGATCCCGGTGGGCGAGGGCGGTGCCTTCCGCGCCGGCCAGACCCTGGTCACCTTCGACTGCGGCCTCAACCGCGCGCAGCTGGAGAAGGCCCGCGCCGAGCTGGAAGCGGCCGAGCAGACCTTCAAGTCCAATACCCGTCTGGCCGAGCTGAACTCGGTGGGCCAGCTGGAGCTGGACCTGTCCAAATCCGCCGCCAACCGCGCCCGCGCCGAAGTCTCCGGCCAGGAGGCGCTGGTGGCCAAGTGCGTGGTGCAGGCGCCTTTTGCCGGCCGCGTGGCCGAGCAGCGCGCCCGTGAGCAGCAGTTCGTGCAGGCCGGCCAGCCCCTGCTGGACATTTTCGACGACAGCTCGCTCGAACTCGAATTCCTGGTGCCCTCGTCGTGGCTCGCCTGGGTCAAGCCCGGCGTCGCCTTCGAGGTGCAGATCGACGAGACCCGCCGCACCTACCCGGCGCGCTTCGCCCGGGTGGGCGCCCGCGTCGACCCGGTGAGCCAGTCGGTCAAGGTGGGCGCCACCATCAACGGCCGCTTTCCCGAGCTGATCGCCGGCATGAGCGGCCGCGTCATCGCCCGCCCGCCCGCCGCGTCCCGCACGCCCTGAACGTTTCTCCCGAGGCCAGCCCCGCGTTCCGCGTCCCGCCCGCCCGATCTTCCTTGCCGTCATGCGCATGAACTCCAAAGCCCAGAACGTCCTCGACCTGACCGCACAGAAGCCCGAGGGTGACGCCGCCCCGCGCCTGCGTCGCCGCGCCTCCGGCCTGATGGCCCTGGAGCCGCGCTTCATGTTCGACGGCGCCGGCGCCGGCCAGATCGCCGACGCCACCGCGCTGGCGGTGGACCGGGTGGGGCAGTACCTGGCCTCGGCCAGTGACGCGCAGCTGGCCGACATCTTCGACGGCGGCGGCCAGCGCGCCCCGGCGTGGATGGACGCGGCGCAGTCCCTGCGCGAGACCCTGGGCAGCCAGATGGCCGCCCTGCAGGTGCGCACCGTCGACAGCGCCACGCTGCATGGCGCCTGGGGCGCCTTTGCCGCCCAGGGGCCGGACGGCCAGCCGGTGATCTACCTCAACGCCGACTGGCTGGCCGGCGGCGCCGCCACCGAAGACGTGGCCCGCGTGCTGGTGGAAGAAATGGGCCACGCGATCGACGCGAAGCTCAATCCGCAGGCCGATTCCACCGGTGACGAAGGCGAGCTGTTCGGGACCCATGTGTTCGCCACGGCAGCGGTGAGCGACAGCTACCGCGCCATGCTCAAGGCCCAGGACGACCACCAGGTCCTCACCATCGACGGGCAGGAGGTTGCGGTCGAATTCGCCGCGCTGAATTTCAAGAACGCCTATGCCGTCTACACCAGCAGCGTGAACGGCAACGTGTTCCTGGCAGACAAGGAGCAGAACCGTCACCACTTCGACCCGACCCTGCTGGGCGTGGCATCCATCTCCGACGGCACCAACGGCCAGAGCTTCTCGGGCAACGACGTCTCGGTCGACCTGGTGATCGGCGGCACCCACTACTACGGCTGGATCAGCCGCCCGATCAAGGACCAGGGCATCGTCCGCGGTTTCTACTTCTGGAAGGACGCCGGCTTTTCCACGGTGTCGGCCGCCCAGACCGACGGCAACCAGGACCGCGACGGCACCGCCACCGACAACAGCGGCTTCATCCTGGTGGTGGACCAGGACTGGTTCAGCTCCATCGGCTTCGAGACCGGCGGCACCTACAAGTTCGTCGGCAGCTCCTCGGACCGGGTCGACACGGCCCTGAACAGCGTGATGCCGTCCAACTCGGCGCCGACGCCGGTCAACGACAGCAAGACGATCGCCGAGGACAGCGGCCTGGCCACCGGCAACGTGCTGACCAACGACAGCGACCCGAACAGCAACACCCTGTCGGTGACGCAGTTCGTGATCAACGGCACGACCTACAGCAGCGCCTCGCTCGGCACCGACATTACGCTTACCAGCGGCACCTTCCGCCTGAACGCGGACGGCAGCTACCAATTCACCCCGGCGAGCAACTTCACCGGCACCGTCCCGCCGATCACCTACACCGTCTCGGACAGCCAGTCCAGCAACGCCACCGCCACAGCGGTGCTGTCGATCACGGTGACCCCGGCCGCCGACCCGCCCACGGCCACCGGCGACACCGCCAGCACGAGCGAGAACACGCCCCTGGTCCTGGGCCTCTCCGACTTCGGCAGCTTCAGCGACCTCGACGGCGACAGCCTGGCGGCGATCAAGATCACGTCGCTGCCCACCGAGGGCACGCTGCAGTACTGGACCGGCTCGGTCTGGGCGTCGGTCGACCTGACCACGAATTCCGAATTCACCGTCGCCGACGTCCTGGCCGGCAAGCTGCGCTTCGTGCCGGACACGAACGAGAGCGGCGCCAACTACGCGACCATCGGTTTCAAGGTCAAGGACAGCAGCGGCAGCTACAGCGTGTCCTCGTACAACCTGGTGGTGTCGGTGACGGCGGTCAATACGGCGCCGGTGGCCAATGCGGACAACGCCGACGGAGCCTCTTATGCGGTGGAGCAGGGCGCCACGGTGACCGGTAGCAATCAGACCGGCAACGTGCTCACTAACGACACCGACCCGGATGGCACCCTCACCGCCGGCACCAGCCACTGGGTGACCCAAGCCACCAGCGCGGCGCTCACGACCCAGGTGTCGGTGACCCAGGCCACGACCTCCACCAGCAGCCCGGCCTCGGTGACCGGCCTGTATGGCACGCTCAAGATTGGTGGCGACGGCAGCTACATCTACGAGGTGAACAACGCCAACGCCCAGGTGCAGGCGCTTTTGCCTTCGAGCACGCCCCTGACTGAGACCTTCACCTACACGATGCGAGACAGCACTGGGGCGACCTCGACCAGCACGCTCAAGGTGGTGATCAACGGCTCGAACGACGCGCCGGTGGCGGTGGATGACCGCGATTCGGTGCAGGAGACCACCGGATTCAGCTCCGGTGGGCAGACGATTTACGGGACCACCAGCGGGAACGTGATCACGCCCAATGACTCGGATGTGGATCACCTGACGTCCGCGCTCACGATCAGCGGCTCCTACGCCGAGGCCACTGGCAGCTCTGCGGGCACCACCACCGTCACCCTGACCGGCAGCGGCCTGTCCTCGATCAACACCCTGGACTATGTCTACATCAACGGCGCGTCTCCAACCCTGCTGACAGTGGGCGGCGTGGCTGTGCGGGTGTCGACCAGCAACAACGGCCAGATCACCCTGGACAACAGCAACGCGCTGCGGGTCAACGACCAGAACATGGTCTTTGCCAACGGTGACACGCTGGGCTTTTACAGCACCTCGACCTACAGCGGATCGGGGAACTACAAGACCGCCACTTACTCGGGTAGCAGCGTGGCTGCCAGCACCACGGTCAGTGTCTCGGGCATCACGGGCGCCATCAGCCAGGGCATGACAGTGGTCGTCGGGTCCGACACCCGAACGGTTTCGGCACTGAACTACGACGCCAACGGGGCTATCACCCAGATCACCCTGAACAGCAGTGTCACCTGGCAGAACGCCACGCTGGCCTTCAGCGCCAGCAGCGGCACGACCCTCACCGGCAAGTACGGCACCCTGACCCTGGACAGCGATGGCAGCTACACCTACAAGCTGACCCGCAACACGCTCAATTCCGGCGAGAGCTTCGTCGAGCAATTCAGCTACCGGGTCAAGGATTCGCTCAATGCTACCGACGACGGCATTCTTTACATTCGGGCCGACGGCTCGACCGGCGTCACTACCGACGACGAAGCGGCGACCACCAACGAGGACACGACCCTCACCGTGCTGGCCACGGATGCCAATGCGCTCCTCACCGGCGACACCACTGTGACCACCGTCACCAGCTTCACCTGGGGCGGCACCACGGCGAATGCGGGCCAGACGATCTCCATTGCCGGCGTCGGCGACCTGCAGATCAACAGCGACGGCGGCTATGTGTTCACCCCCGCCACCGACTACACCGGTCCGGTGCCGACGGCCCTCTACAACGCCACAGACGGGGCGACGCCCGCCGCGACCGGCTCGGGACAGCTTGCGCTGTCGATCACCGCGGTCAACGACGCGCCCACCAGTACCCACGACGCCGTCACCACGCCGGAGGACACCGCCATCGTCCTGCGCGCGACGGACTTTGGCGCCTTCTCCGACACCGAGGGGTCCAGCCTCGCGGCGGTGAAGGTCACCACGCTGGAGACCGACGGCGCGCTGCAGAAGTGGAACGGCAGCGCCTGGGTCGACGTGGCCCTGAACGACGAATTCACCGCCGCCGACCTGGCCGCCGGCAAGCTGCGCTTCAACCCCGACGCCAACGAGAACGGCAACGCCTACACCACGGTGGGCTTCAAGGTGTCCGACGGCACCGACTGGAGCGCCAGCGCCTACACCCTCACCGTCAACGTGACCCCGGTCAACGATGCGCCGGTGAACACCGTGCCCGGCGACCAGACGGTGTCGGAGAACGGCACCCTGTCGATCACCGGCCTGTCGGTCGACGACGTCGATGGCCCCTCCGACATCAGCTCGGTCGTCCTCTCGGTGAGCAACGGGACGCTGTCCGCCACCGTAGCCTCCGGGCAGGGCACGATCAGCGGTACCGGCACCGGCACGGTCACGCTGACCGGCACCAAGGCTCAGCTGGACACGATTCTCGGGACGCTGCAGTACAGCCCCACCGCGGGCTATGCGGGCGCCGACGCCCTCAAGATCGTGACGACGGACACCGCCGGCGCCAAGGACACCGACTACGTGCCGATCACCGTGGGTGCCGACAGTCGTGCGCTCGCGGTGACGGGCACCACGGTCAACGAGGCCTCTCCGTATGTGCGCTTCAACGTGGACGGGGAGGTCGGCCAGCGGGTGCGCCTGGTGCTGGGCGAAACCGCCAACGCCGGCGGCAACGCCACGATGGGTACCGACTTCCTGCCCAATCTGCAGTACTTCGACGGCACCATCTGGCAGGACTACAACGGCGGCTTCGTGACGATTCCCTCGACGCTTTCCGGCGGCGCCAACACCAACGGGCTGCTGCTGGTGCGGACGCGGGTGCTCCAGGACAGCACCTTCGAGTCGACCAGCGCGAATTACGAAACCCTCCAGCTCACCGCCTACAACGCCGCGGGCGGCAGTGCCGCAGGCACTTCGAAGATCGTCGATGACGGCACAGGCGACGTCTACCTGGCGTCCAACACAGAGCCGAGCACGCCCAGCTCCTCGGGCAGCGGCGGTTACCCGGCCTACCTGGACAACGACACGCCCGTTTCGGTGAACAACCTCTCCATCAACGAGGGTTCGCCCTGGGCCGTGTTCACCGTGACCGGCACGATCGGCCAGAAGGTGGGCTTCACGCTGCATGACGGCAGTGCCAGCAAGGAAGACGGCAACGGCACCGTCCTCACCGACGGGACCGAGGACTTCGGCCCCGACCTGGAGATCTGGGACCCGAGCGCCAACAGCAACGCCGGGGGCTGGGTGTCCTACACCGCCGGCAACGCCTACACCCTGGCGGCGGCCACGACCTATGTGCGCACGGCCATCAACCCGGACACGGTGTACGAGGGCCAGCACAACTTCTTCCTCGGCGTCACCCGCAAGGCGGCCGGCGACACGAAGTACGGCACCGGCAATATCTACGACGACGGCACCGGCGTGAAGTACGACGGCAGCTTCAGCGGCGGCTCGCCCGCCACCAGCACCGCCAGCCTGGACGACGACCGCACCGTCTCGGTCAACGCGCCCACGGTGAACGAAGCCTCGGACTACGTGGTCTTCACCGTCACCGGCAACTCCGGGCAGACCGCGTCCCTGCGCCTGGTGGAGGAAACCGGCACCGGCAAGGCCAACATCGACGAGACCCAGACGCTCCAGGTCTGGGACGGCCGCGCCTGGGTCAACTACAACCCCAACAACCTGCCCACCTTCGACGCCAACGGCAAGATCTTCGTGCGCGTGAGCATCACCGCCGAACAGGACGCGCCCTATGAAGGCAGCGAGACCTTCAAGCTGGAGGCGCAGCTCTCCGGTCAGACCAGCTGGGCCTCGGGCACCGCCACCATCAAGGACGACGGCACCGGCGTGAAGTACGACGGCACCTTCACCAGTGGCTCGCCCACCACCTCCAGCTCCGGCCTGGAGGACGACCGCATCCTCACCGTGAACAACCCGACGGTGAACGAGGGCTCGCCCTATGCGGTGTTCGAAGTGACCGGCACCGCGGGCGACACCGCGGCCCTGTCCCTGGCCAACGCCAGCGGCGGCGTGAGCGGCCGTGCCGACCTGCGCAGCGGCGGCAGCCTGCCCACGATCCAGGTGCTGGTGAACGGCAGCTGGGTCGACTACGACCCCAACAACCTCCCCGTCATCCCGGGCAGCGGCCCCCTGTACGTGCGCGTTTCCATCGCCGCCGAGCAGGACCCCGGTGTTGACGGCCCCGAGACTTTCAAGCTGGTGGCGACGAACGCCAGCAACATCGCCAGCCTGGGCGGCACCGCCACCATCGTGGACGACGGCACCGGCAGCTACTTCGCGTCCGGCAACACCAGCGGCACCTCCAGCGTGCCGGCGGGCGTGACGCTCGACGACGACGATCCCGCGCTCGCGATCAACAACGTCACCGTCAACGAGGGCTCGCCCTACACGGTGTTCGAGGTCAGCGGCGCTGTCGGGCAGACGGCTTCCCTGTCCCTGTCCAACGCCAGCGGCGGCGCGGGCAGCCGGGCCGACCTGCGCAGCCAGGGCCAGTTGCCCACGCTGCAGGTCTACGTCGGCGGTCAGTGGACCAACTACAGCGGCAGCTCGCTGCCCCAGATCCCCGCCGGCGGCCGACTGCTGGTGCGGGTGGCAATCGGCGCCGAGCAGGAAAAGGCCCTGGACGGACCGGAGACCTTCAAGCTGGTGGCCACCACCGCCTCCAACCGGGCCAGCACCGGTGGCACGGCCACCATCGTGGACGACGGCACCGGCAACTACTACGCCGCCGACAACACCACCGGCACCTCCACCGTGCCCGCGGGGGTGACCCTGGACGACGACCGTTCCAAGGCGGCGCCGCCCAAGGCCGAGCCCCCGGCACCCCCGGTGGCGCCGCCTGCTGCGCCAGCCCCGGCATCGGAGCCCGCGCCTGCACGGCCCGCGCCCTCGTTCAGCTCGGCGCTGGCCCCGGCCGCCCGCGCGCCGGCCTCGCCGGACTTCGTGGTCCCGCAGGGCGAGTCGCTCACCAGCGGCGCCGGCTTCCGGGTGGTCGTCAACAGCTCGGCCCAGGCCGGCCTGACCGTCTACCGCGGCATCACCGACCAGTTCGTGGAGCAGGGCGCCGGCACCAAGGTCTCGCTGCCCTACGACGCCTTCATCCACACCAAGGAAGACGCCGTCATCCGTCTGGACGCCAAGAACGCCGACGACAGCCCGCTGCCCGCCTGGGTGCGCTTCGACCCGGCCAACGGCACCTTCGATGTGGCGCCGCCCACAGGCTTCCAGGGCCGCCTGGACGTGAAGGTGATCGCGCGCGACGACGACGGCCGCGAGGCCACGGTCATCTTCCGGATGTTCGTGGGCGAGCAGCAGAACCAGCAAGGCCCGGCCATCGGCCCGCAAAGCCGCGAGAGCTTCACCGAGAAGCTGCGCCTGGCCGCCCGCAAACCGGTGATCGTGGTGCGGCAGGCGGACGGTGAGCCGCTGCTGCGCGATGCTGCGCAAGCCACCGGTCGCGACGCCGAGGCTGTCCATTCGAAGGACGCACCCGCAGCCCTGCGCAGCGCCCCGCTGGCCGCTCCGCGTGCACTGACGACGGCGCAGACCGCCGAGCGGGCTGCGCGTGAGGTCCGCGCGGCCCGTGCCGGCTGATTCACCGGGGGCGAGACATGACGTCCGACCCGAACCCCGCCGGCATGCTGGCGGCGACCTGGTCGCTCCTGGCCCGCCTGCCGCAGGCCGAGGACGGCCGGGCGCTGGCCTTCCTGCTGCTCAATGACAGCGTGGCCCTGGCGTCTTACCGCCAGGCGGCGCTGTGGCTGGCGGAGGAGGGCGTCTACAGCCTCTCCGGCGTGGTGCAGGTCGAGGCCAACGCGCCCTACGTGCACTGGCTGGACCGGGTGGCTGCCCACCTGCATGCCGCCGGGGCGGGCGCGGGTGTCTTCACCGCGGCCGACCTGCCCGAGGCGCTCGCGTCGGAGTGGGCGCAGTGGTGGCCGGCACAGGGTCTTTGGCTGCCGGTCGCCGGGGCAGGGGCCGGTACGGGTGCCGAAAAGGCCGCCGCCGGTGGCGCGGTCTTCCTGCGGGAGCCGGCCTGGTCCGCGCCCGAGGTCCAGGCCCTGGCGGCCTGGACGGCAGCCTGGGCCGAGGCCTTCCACGGCCGCCACCGCGCCGCCCTCTCGGGCCTGCGCAGCTGGCGCGCGCGGCTGCGGTCCATCGTTTCGCCCGACCCGCAGCGGGCCTGGTGGCGGCAGACCCGCTGGCGGCTGGCGCTGGGCCTGGCGGCGCTGCTGCTGTTCCCGGTCCGCCTGTCGGTGCTGGCCCCGGCCGAGCTGGTGCCGGCCCGGCCTGCGGTGGTGCGGGCGCCGCTGGACGGGGTGATCGAGCAGTTCCATGTCCTGCCCAACCAGCCGGTGCGCAAGGGCGAGCCGCTGTTCGGCTTCGACGAGGCGGTCATGCGGACCCGGCTGGAGGTGGCACACCAGGCGCTGTCGGCGGCCGAGGTCGACTACCGCCAGAGCGCGCAGCTGGCGCTGTCCGACGCACGGGCCAAGTCCCAGCTGGCGCTGCTCACCGGCAAGATCGAGGAGCGCCGGGCCGAGGTGGCCCTGGCCTCCGAGCAGATGAAGCGCTCGCGGGTGCTGGCGCCCGAGGACGGTGTCGTGTTGATGGACGACCCCTCGGAGTGGATCGGCAAGCCGGTCACCGTGGGCGAGCGCATCCTGCGCATCGCCGCGCCCTCCGACCGCGAGGTCGAGGCCTGGCTGCCCCTGGCCGACGCGATCAGCCTTGCGCCGGGCGCGCCGGTCACGCTTTACCTGCAGGCCAGTCCGCTCTCGCCGGTGCCGGCGCGCCTGCGCTACATGGCGCACGACGCCCAGGTGCGGCCCGACGGCCAGTACGCCTACCGGGTGCGTGCCACCCTCGAGGGCGAGACGACGCACCGCGTGGGCCTCAAGGGCACGGCCAAGCTCCAGGGCGACTGGGTGCCCCTGGCCTACTGGATGCTGCGCCGGCCGCTCGCGGCCCTGCGCGGGCTGGCGGGCCTGTGAGCCGACCCATGCCCGCCATTCTGCGCATGACGTGGCGAGGGGATCAGCCCCACTGCTTCCGCGAGGCCTGAGCCATGCCCTTGCCACCGCTGCGAGAAGAGCTGGACCTGCTGCCGGGCGCGCCCCTGCCCGACGGCCAGCCCACCTGGGTGGTGCACGACCCGGCACGCCACCAGTTCTTCAAGATCGACTGGCCAGCCCATGAGGTCCTGACCCGCTGGTCCCTGGACGACCCGGCGGCGATTGCCCGCGCGGTCAGCGCCGAGACTACCCTGCAGCTCACGGCAGCCGACGTGGTGGCGGTGGTCGAGTTCCTGGCCGCGCACCAGCTGCTGCGTCCGCAGGGCGCCAAGGCAGCGGCCGAGATGAGCCGCCGGGTGCGCCAGCAGTCGGGCGGCTGGTGGCAATGGCTGCTGCACCATTACCTCTTCTTCCGCGTGCCGCTGTGGAAGCCCGACGCCTGGCTCCAGCGCTGGCTGCCGGTGGCGCGGCTTTTCGGCAGCCGCGGCTTCCTCTCGCTCACCCTGGGCGCGCTGGCCCTGGGCCTCTACCAGGTGGCGCGGCAGTGGGACGTGTTCACCGCCAGCCTGGTCGACACCTTCAACTGGGAGGGCCTGGCCGCCTATGGCCTGGCGGTGGTGGCGGTGAAGTTCGTCCACGAGCTGGGCCATGCCTTCACCGCCCGGCACTTCGGCTGCCGCGTGCCCACCATGGGCCTGGCCTTCCTGGTCATGTGGCCGGTGGCCTATACGGATACGAACGAGACCTGGCGCCTGACCCGACGGCGCCAGCGCCTGGCGGTGGCCTGCGCCGGCATCGTCACCGAGCTGGCGGTGGCGGCCTGGGCCACCCTGGCCTGGGCGCTGCTGCCCGAGGGCGGCCTGCGCTCGGCGGCCTTCGTGCTGGCCACCACCAGCTGGGTCGCGACGCTGGCGGTGAATGCCAGCCCCTTCATGCGCTTCGACGGCTACTTCATCCTGTCGGACGCGCTGGACCTGCCCAACCTCCATGCCCGCAGCTTTGCCCTGGCCCGCTGGCGCCTGCGCGAGTGGCTGTTCGGCCTGGGCGAGGCGCCACCGGAAGTCTTCCCGCGCACGCAGCATCGGCTGCTGGTGCTCTTCGCCTGGGCGACCTGGGTCTACCGGCTGGTGCTGTTCCTGGGCATCGCGCTGCTGGTCTATCACTTCTTTTTCAAGGCTCTGGGGGTTCTGCTTTTCGGGGTGGAAATCCTCTGGTTCATCCTGCTGCCTCTGCGCAGCGAGTGGCAGGCCTGGCGCCAGCGCTGGCCGCAGATTCGCGCGCAGCGCCGCAGCCTGCGCTCGGCCCTGCTGGCGGCAGGCCTGGTGCTGCTGTTCTTCGCGCCCTGGCCCGACCGCATCGTCGCCACCGGCCTGCTGCGGCCGGCCGACGTCTGGCCGGTCCATGCGCCGGCGGGCGCACGGGTCGAGGCCCTGCCGGTGGCCGAGGGCCAGGCGGTGGAGGCGGGCGCAGTGCTGGTGCAGCTGCAGGTGCCCGACCTCGCCAGCCGCCGCTCGGCGGTGCTGGCCCGCATCGACCAGCAGCGCTGGCAGGCCAGCGCCTCGGCACTCGACGAGGCCAGCCGCGCGCAGCTGCTGGTGCGCCAGCAGGGGCTGGTGGTGGCGCAGGCCGAACTCGCCAGTGTCGACGCCGAGCTGACCCTGTACGCGCCGCGCGCACCCTTCGCCGGCCGGATCTACGACCTCGACCCGGACCTGCGCCCGGGCCAGTGGGTCGGCCGCAAGGAGCCGCTGGCCCTGCTGGCGCGCGAGGACGGCCGCTGGCTGGTCGAGACCTGGCTGGACGAGGAGGCGGTGGCCCGCATCCGGCCCGGCACCGCCGCCCAGTTCCTGCTGGAGAACCAGCCGGGGAGGGCGCTGGCGCTGCGCGTGCTTGCGGTGGACCGCGACGCGACCCGGGCGCTGCCGCGCCCCGAGCTCGCGGTGCAGGCTGGCGGCCACCTGCTCACGCGCACCTTGGCAGGTCGCCTGGTGCCCGAGCGGGCGGTCTACCGGGTGACGCTGGAGCCCGAGGCCGTCCCGGCCGACTGGCGTGGCCACGCCTGGCGCGGACGGCTCACCCTGCACGCCGACTGGGAGTCGCCCGGCTGGCGCTACCTGCGGCAGGCCGCGGCCGTGCTGGTGCGCGAAGCGGCGTTCTGAGCGGGGTGGCGCAGCAGGCGGGGGACGCCGGCTGCGAGAAACGGTTCCTCGTGCGGCTGCAACCGGTTCTCGGCGCGAAGCACGATTCGCCAGGCCGGGCCGTGATGAGAGAATCGCCCTGTTTCCGATGGCTGCCCGTAGCTCAGTTGGATAGAGCATTCGCCTTCTAAGCGAATGGTCGGGGGTTCGATTCCCTCCGGGCAGGCCACTCGCCCTTCGGGCCTCGGCTTTTTCCCATTCCCATGCAGCTTCCCCGACGCCGACGCGACGACTTCGAGGACAGCCGCGTCCACGACTACCCGCAGCATCTGCGGGACGCGATCGAGGACGCGCCCCAGGGCCCGGGCGTGTATGTCTTTCATGGGGAGGAGGGCGACCTGCCGCTCTACATCGGCAAGAGCGTCAACCTGCGCACCCGCCTGCTTGCCCACCTGCGCAACCCGGAAGAGGCGCGCATGCTGCGGCAGACGCGGCGCATCAGCCACATCCGCACTGCAGGCGAGATCGGTGCGCTGCTGCTGGAGGCGCAGATGATCAAGCAGCAGCATCCCCTGTTCAACCAGAAGCTGCGGCGCAACCGGCAGCTGTGCAGCCTGCAGCTGGTGGGCGACATGCCCGAGGTGGTCTATTCCAGGGAACTGGATTTCGCCACCGCCCCGGCGCTGTACGGCCTCTTTCCCAGCCGCCATGAGGCGCTGGAGACCCTGCGTGACCTGGCCGACCAGCAGCGCCTGTGCTACGGCGCCCTCGGCCTGGAGAAGCTGCCGCCCGGCAAGGGCTGCTTTCGCGCGGCCATCAGCCAGTGCGCAGGGGTGTGCCGGGGCGACGAGCCGCTGTCGGCCCACCAGTCGCGGCTCTTCACCGGGCTGCTCGCGCTGCAGGTGCAGTGCTGGCCCTATGCGGGCGGGATCGGCCTGGTGGAGCGCGATGGGGACCTCACCCAGATCCACGTGGTGCGCAACTGGTGCTACCTGGGAAGCGCGGCCACGCCAGCAGCGGCCCGCAAGCTCAGCGCCGTCGCGGCCGGCTTCGATGCCGACGGCTACAAGATCCTGGTGCGTCCGGTCATGGCGCAGACGTTGGAAATCCTCGCCCTCTGAAGCCCGGGAGCGGGGACGCCCGGAACCGATCGATGGCGCCCGAAAGCGCTCTCCAAGCATAAAAAGAATACAAAAGGTGACAAAAAACTGGCTTGAACCTAGCATCCCGAACCTCATCAATCGAGTCGAGGGGGTGGGCCATGCAGCGTCGGGACTTTGCCTTGGGTGCATTGAGCTGGGCCGCACTCGGTCTGACCGGGTGTGGCGGAGGGGATGGCGGTGGCGGCTCGACCGAGTCGGTGCTGGTCCCGCTCACGCCCCTGTCGGGCCCTGAGCTGGCCAGTGCCACCACACTGCCCGCCGCCTCCTGGTTCATGCAGACGCGCTCGGCCCAGGATGAAAGCGAGAGGACCCCCGGCCAGGCCAACGCTTGGGACTTGGTGGAAGATTTTTCAGTGAACGACGGCGGGAAGGACCAGTGGGACGGCGCGATGAACCTCTGGGTCCAGGTCGGCACTGGCATGGCCCAGCGTTGGGGCGGCTCGGTGGCCACGGCGCAGGCGTATTCCGACATCACCGCTTTCGGCCCGGCCTTGGGCGTGGCGGATGGCTTGAAGATCGTTACCTTCGTGCCCGGCTATGCCATCCTGCATCCGATCAAGGGAAGCCGTCTCGAGCAGGCCATCGATCTGCGGGGCGCCACGACGCCGATCACCTTGAACTGGACCCAGGCGTTCATCAACTGGAGCAACCCGTCGCTCTACTTTTCCGAGGCAGGCTTTGCCGGCGAGCCCTTCGCTTTTTCAGTGCTCTTCCGTCCGGACGACGGGGGAGCGCCGGTGACCTTGTTCCAGTACGGACCGGGCGGAATGACCGGAACCCCCGGGGTCGCGGACCTCAGCAGCCAGGCGGAGAAGACCGGCACGCTTTCTTTCGAGTATGTCCATGCGTGCCCCCGGCCGGTCGTCCTGACATCCGTCTCCATCAAGGACGGCACGAACCGGGAATTCGTGGCGAATGGTCAATTCGCCAACGCAGGCAGCTGGACCGTCCCCGATGTGAAGGTGTCCCAGAACATCCAGTCCAGCGGGCGTCCGATCGATGGCGTGATGATCCGTCGCATGTTCTTCACCCAGCCCGATGCGCTCTGGGGCCGGATCACGGACACCTTCGAGAACGTCACGACGGAGTCCTTGAGCGTCCGGGTCGAGTACCAGACGGACCTGGGTTCCGATGGGACCGGGGTCATCTATGACACACCCGATGCGAATGGGCGCGCGATCACCTCCTGGGATTACTCGCCCACCCCTTCCGGGTCCTCGTTCTCCCCCTCCGGACAGGACCCCGATGTGGCCCTCGTGTTCGGAAAGAACGCGACGGTCGTCTACCAGACGGCCACTTTCGGCAACCAGGATGGCTACGAGACCATTCAAATCAGTTATGCCTTCACGATCCCTCCGGGCGAGACGGTGACCCTGGTCAACTTCCTCCTGATGAGTGGCCTCGAGACCGGCCTCACCGCGACGGCTGGCACTGCGCGGGCGACCGAGCTGGACACGGTGGCCGCCGACATCGCCAACAACTTCCGCACCCACTGGGCCTACCAGCGGGGGATGCTCGCCGAGCAATTGAGCACCGTCTACAACTTCTGAGCGCGCTCTGCCGCGGTCTGCCCATGCGCCGGGCGTACCGCGTCCCCGCTCCTCAGCGTCTCGATCACCGCCGCCAGGCGCTCCGGGTCGGCCGGCTTGACGAAGTGCTGGTCGAAGCCCGCCTTGCGGGACTGCAGGATGTCCTGGGCCTGGCCGTAGCCGGTGAGGGCGATGAGCGTCGCGTCGCGGTTGCGCGGGTCCTCGCGCAGCCGGCGGGCGAGGTCGTTGCCGTCCATGCCGGGCAGCCCGATGTCCAGCACGTAGACCCGGGCCGGCCGCTCCTGGGCGGCTTCCAGGGCCTCGAAGGGGTCCAGGCAGACCCGCACCTCGTGGCCCTGCGACTCCAGCCAGATGCCCATGAGCTCGGCGGCGTCGGCGTTGTCGTCCACCACCATCACCGCGAGGCCCGCGGGCGCAGGCGGCGGGGCCTCCTGCGCGCAGAGCGACGGCGCCCCGGGGGCGGCGACGGCGTCCGAAGGAACCGGCCTGTCCGCCTGCATCATTCGCATCGGCGGTGGCTCGGCGTTCGGCGCCTCCGTTCCGGCCGAAAGCCGCGGCAGGAAGACGGTGAAGGTGCTGCCCTTGCCCGCGCCCTCGCTCCTGGCCTCGACCTTGCCTCCGTGCAGCTCGACCAGGCTGCGCACCAGCGCCAGGCCCACCCCGAGCCCGCCCTGGGCCCGGTCCGGCGTCCGCTTGGCCTGGGTGAACAGGTCGAAGACATGGGGCAGCAGGCCCGCGTCGATGCCGCTGCCGTCGTCCGTGACGCACAGCACAGCCTGGTCTCCGCGCTCCTCCATGCCCACCCGGATATGCCCGCCGTCGGCGGTGTACTTGGCGGCGTTGCCCAGGAGGTTGGCCAGCACCTGCACCAGCCGCACCGGGTCGCCCATGACCCACAGCGGCCGGGAGATGTCGGGCAGGTCCAGCCGGTGTTGGCGCGCGTCGATCTGCGGCCGCGTCTGTTCCAGTGCGTCATGCACCACCTGGCGCAGGTCCACCCGCTCCCGGTCGATGCGCACCAGCCCGCGCGTGACCCGCGAGACGTCGAGCAGGTCGTCCACCAGCTCGGTCATGTGCCCCACCTGTCGGGTGATCAGCTCGCTGGTCTGCAGGATCCGGCGCGGGTCTTCGGCCGCCATGCGCAGCAGCTGGGCCGCGGTGCTGATGGGGGCGAGCGGGTTGCGCAGTTCATGCGCCAGCATGGCCAGGAACTCGTCCTTCTGCCGGTTGGCCTCCTGCAGGTCCCGCTGGGCCTGTTTCTGCTCCTGGATGTCGGTGAAGGTCGCGATCCAGCGCACCACCGCCCCGTCGTCGCCGCGCACCGTCAGGGCCCGGGCCAGCACCCAGTGGTAGCTGCCCGATTTGTGCTGGAGCCGGAACTCGCGCTCGAAGGCGTCGCCGCGCTCCAGGCTCTGCTGCCACGCCGCGCGGGCCTCCGCCTGATCCTCTGGATGGATCCGCGTCAGCCAGGTCCCGGCGTCGGCGAGGAGGGCGGGCACGCCGGTGAACTCGGTCCAGCGCTGGTTGAAGGCGGCCTGTTCCCCCGCGGGCCCGGCCGACCAGACGATCTGTGGCAGCAGGTCGGTCATGACCTGCCAGCGGACTTCCGAGAGCCGCAGGGCGCGCTCGGTCTCCAGCCGGGTTTCCAGGCTGCGCTCGTTCTCGCGCATGAGCAGGACCCGCACCACACTCTGGGCCAGGGTCACCAGCTGCTGGCGTGTCCGCTCTGCCAGCTTGCCCGGCTGGTCGCCGACCACGCAGAGCGTGCCGATGCGCTCGCCCCCCGGCATGACCAGAGGCGCGCCGGCGTAGTGCGCGACATGGGGCGCGTGCAGCACATAGGGGTTGTCGGAAAAGCGCGGGTCTTGCCGGGCGTCCTCGACCTCGAAGATCTTGTCGCCGCCGATGGCATGCCCGCAGAAGGACAGCGAGCGCGGCGTCTGCCCGCCCTGGGGCATGCCCACCGCCGACTTGAACCACTGCCGGTCGTGGTCGACCAGGGTGATCAGCGCGATCGGCATCCCGGTGATGGACGCGGCCAGTTCGGTGAACGCATCCAGCACCGCCTCGGCCTCGGTGTCGAGCACGGCCAGCTGCCGCAGCCGACGCAGTCGCTGGGCTTCGTTCTCGAGCGCCGGGGGTGCTTGCATGGTTCCAGCCGGAGGCGTCGCGGCACAGGCGGCCGCACCGTGCCTCGCTCGCGGGCCTAGTCTCCGGCCGGGCACCTTAGCACGCAGGGAAGGGCGCGGCTGTGGATGGGCCGAGGGAATGCTTGTCCGTCTGTTACCGCCTCTGCGCGCGACGGGCGACCGGTGACGGACCTTCCGCGCGTGGTGCCGAGTTCAGCCGAGGACCCGCGCGAGCCCGAGCAGCGCCGGGTTGGCCTGGGCGTCGATGACCCAGCAGGGGATGGGCGCGAGGTAGTCGCGAAAGCGCCCCTTGGCCTCGAAGCGCTCGCGGAACGGAGAGCGCGCGAACCATTCTCCCAGGCGCGGCACGATGCCGCCGCCGATATACACGCCGCCGCGCGCGCCCAGGGTGAGCGCCAGGTTGCCTGCCACGCTGCCGAGCCAGCCGCAGAACATCTGCAGCGTCTGCACCGCCAGCGGGTCGCTTCCGTCCAGCGCGCGCGCGCTGACCTCGGCCGGGTCATGCAGGTCGATGCCGGCGTCGCCCTGCAGGGCGAGAAGGGCGTGGTACAGGTCCACCAGCCCTTGTCCGCACAGCACCCGCTCGGCTGAGACATGGCCGTAGCGGCGCTGCAGCTGCCCGATGACCTGGAACTCCAGCGCCGTCTCGGCCGCGAGCGTCACATGGCCGCCTTCGCCGGCAATCGCGGCGACGGGGGCCGCCGCCGACGGCACGTCCGCCAGGCCGGATGCCGGCACCAGCCCCGACACGCCCAGGCCGGTGCCCGGGCCGATCAGGGCCACCGCCGCGCCCGGCACGCCCGGGCCGCCGCCCACCTGCCGCAGCAGCGCCGGGTCGAGCAGGGGCAGGGCGAGGGCGAGGGCGGTGAAGTCGTTGATCACCACGAGCCGCTCCAGGCCCAGGGCCTGCCGCAGCTGGCGCTGCGAGAAGTGCCAGCGGCGGTTGGTCATGCGGACCTTGTCGCCGGTGACCGGGTTGGCGATGCCCAGCGCCGCCTGCCGAGGCGCGGGCGCGCCGGTGGCCTGCAGGTAGTGGCGGATGGCCGCCTCGACGCCGGGAAAGTCGGCGCAGGCCAGCACGCGGGTGTCGCGCGCGGGCTGCGCCGCGCCAGGACCTTCGAGCCAGGCCAGTCGGATGTGGGTGCCGCCGATGTCGGCGACGAGGCGCGTGTCGGGCTGCATGCGCGGATTGTGGGCGCAGATTGTGGGCGCAGATTGTGGGCGCGTGGCCGGCGGGCGGTGTATCGAAACGCCCGCTCGCCGGCACGCGCCCCCGGCGCGAAGGATCAGGGCTTGCGCAGGTCGGCCAGCACCTGCACGCCGCGCTTGACCGCGGGGCGGGCGTCTATGGCGTCAAACCATTGCTTCACCGCCGGGTAATCGGTGAGCTGCACGCCCTGGCGCTCCCAGCTGCGGATCCAGGGGAAGACCGCGATGTCGGCGATGGTGTAGTCCTTGCCCGCGAGGAACTTGCTCTGCGACAGGCGCTTCTCGAGCACGCCGTAGAGGCGCTTGGCCTCGTTGGAGTAGCGGTCGATGGCGTAGGGCACCTTCTCGGGCGCGTAGATGCGGAAGTGGTGCGCCTGCCCCAGCATCGGGCCCACGCCCCCCATCTGGAACATCAGCCACTGCAGGGTCTCGTAGCGGGCGCGGTCGGTCTTGCCCAGGAACTTGCCGGTCTTGCCGGCCAGGTAGACCAGCATCGCGCCGGACTCGAAGATCGAGATCGGCTTGCCGTCGGGGCCCTCGCTGTCGACCATCGCCGGGATCTTGTTGTTCGGGCTGATGGCGAGGAACTCGGGCTTGAACTGCTCGCCCGCACCGATGTCCACCGGAATCACGCGATAGGGCAGCCCTCCTCCAGCATGATGTGGATCTTGTGCCCGTTGGGCGTAGGCCAGGAGTAGAGGTCGATCATGGGTACTGCTTGTTCGGGGACTTCGCGCGCAGGTCGAATCAGCTGCCGCGGGTGATCGGCACCGGCTCGTGCTGGCCGAAGCTGCCCCAGCGGCCCAGCTCCCACTTGGCGATGGCGTTGCGGTGCACTTCGTCCGGGCCGTCGGCAAAGCGCAGGGTGCGCGCATTCGCGTACGAGTAGGCCAGCGGGAAGTCGTCGCTCATGCCGCCGGCGCCGTGGGCCTGAATGGCCCAGTCGATCACCTGGCAGGCCA
>CAZCTU010000001.1:0-40040 GCA_964501495.1 uncultured Ramlibacter sp. | reverse complement strand
TGCCGGTCAAGAGCGTGGGCGTGATGGGCGACGGCCGCACCTACGACTACGTGGTCGCCCTGCGCGCGGTGCAGACCAGCGACTTCATGACCGCGGACTGGGCGGAGCTGCCCTATGCGCTCCTGAAGAAAGTGTCGGGCCGCATCATCAATGAAGTGCGCGGCATCAACCGCGTGACCTACGACGTGAGCTCGAAGCCGCCGGCGACGATCGAGTGGGAGTGAGCCCACAGACAACCCCTGTGTGATCTGGCCGCCGACCCATCAGATCGGCCTTCACACTGACTACCCGCCCCATGAAGTCGCAGCTTGCATTCATCACCATTTGCGTGGCCAGCGCATTGGCGCTGGCTGCAGAACCTGCCGCTGAAAGCGCGGCTGCCAAAGGGGCCCGTACAACCGGCGCGGCTCGGATGTCATTGAGTTCTTATGCGAACAGCAAGGAGAACTCTTTTTTCAGCCAGGACTTTCCACTCCGGCCGGACGGAAAGGCGCCGCTGGTCGGTGACGCGCAGGCATTCTTCAAGTTCCCAGATGGGTCCGAAGGCCTGTTCCTTGGGCGTCTCCAGTACTGGACCCCACAGGGAGCGGGTCCTCCGACGCCTTCACTGTTCAGTTTTTTCAAGAAGGTGGCTGGCGTGTGGGTGGCGCATGTGCCGCACATCGACAAGCGGGCCGACACGTGCGTGCACCCGAGGAAGGCCATCGTCGCCGACTTCAACCAGGACGGGCAGCCAGACTTCGTGATCGCCTGCCACGGCCATGATGCACCGCCCTATCCGGGAGAGCACAGCATCGGGCTCATGAGTAGCCCTCACGGCTACGTGCAGGACATCGTCACCGACCGCGTCGAGTTCTATCACGGAGGCGCGGCGCACGACTTCAACGGCGACGGGATCCCGGATCTCGTCCTGACCCTGAAGAACGGCACCCGGACGTTCATCAACGACGGCACGGGGAAGTTTTCTCCCAGCAGCGAGTATTCCTTCGGGCAGTTCCGCCGGGCCTTCCACATCGAACTGGTCGATGTGAACAACGATGGCAAGTTCGACATCGTGGGCGGCAGCCATGAGTGGGAGGATGCCACGCGCATCGTGCTGAATCCGGGCAACAACAAGTTCGGGCGCTCGGCGCAAACCATCACGATTGCGCCCGTGCCCGGAGCCGGCACGATCGTTGACTTCGTCTACGTCAAATCGGTCAATTCGCTCTATGTCTTGCGCACCGGCGACGGCAGGAGCAACGGCACCGCCTTCTACCGGGGCCTCTGGCTGCAGAAGTTCTCGCTCGACACCCAGGTCAGCACGGTGCTGATCGCGGACCCGGACTGGTCCGATCCGCGATTCGGCCCCTACGCCAGGTGGCTGCGCTGGATGGTGGCGGATGGTGGCTACATCGTGAGCAACTGGGGCAGCGCCATCCGGGTCAAGATCGAATAGCACAAGGATTCCACGTGGCCCCTTCCATGAAATCGATCATCCTGCTCCTTGCGCTCATCGGCGTCGGTACCGTCCGTGCCCAGGGGCAGGGTCCCTGCAGGCCCTTCGCGCAGGGGAATCCGACACTCGTGTCCATCGGCCCGCTCAAGTCCGTTGATGGCCCCATCGCTGAATTCAATTCCTGCCACTCCTCGGTCCGACTCGACTTTCCCACGGCGGGCGCACCGAAGCTCGGCGATAAGCCACCCCTGGTCATCGTGATCCACGGCGGCGATGGCCTCGGTGGGTATCAGCGCGATTTCGCCAAGGTGATGAACCAGAATGGCTATGCCTCCCTGGTCTTCGACGCTTTCGAGATGAACGGGTTCACCGCTGGCTCGGACCTGATCGCCTACCAGGTGAGCAACGCGGCGCGGCAGCGGATGCTGTTCAAGGTGACCTACGGCGCCTATCAATGGGTGATGGGAAACGACAAGGTCGACACCTCCCGCATCTTCATCCAGGGCCATTCGAATGGCGGCAGCGTCGCCATCAACATGGCGGCGGCAGCAGACCCGTCGCATGTCAAGGGGGTGGTCGCCGAGGCTGGCCCGTCCATGGGTATCGGGTTTCCCGATTCACTGAGGGTCCCGCTCTTGATGGTGTACGGGTCCGCCGACGTCTTTGGGGGTAACCATCGGGCGGACTTCATGCACCTGCGGGCAAACGCCTGTGGGGCCAACGAATTCGATCCGCAGGTGCCCGCTGGCTTTGCTGCCCGCTGCAGCCGGGACGCGGGCCGGGCCAACGCCATGCCGTCGCCTCAGGCCTGGTTCGAGAGCATCCGCGCGGCCGGCAACGTGCCCGTCCGGTTCGAGCTGATCGAGGGCGGCGGGCACGGGATGATGTTCTCCGACTTCTCCGCCTCGGAGCGCCCGATGCCTGGCGGCCGGATGCTCTATCAGTCGCGAGGCGCCAGCCCCGCGCAGCGGCAGCGGCTGCGCGCCATGATCCTGGACTTCTTCGCGTCCAGGTCCTGAGCAGCCTGCCTGCCGCGTCCGGGGGTCAACCGAGGTGGGCCTTGAAGAAGGCCACCGTCCGCTCCCACGCCAGCTTCGCCGCTGCGGCGTCATAGCGGGGCGTGGTGTCGTTGTTGAAGCCGTGTTGGGTGTTGGGGTACTGGTGCAGCGTGAGCCGCACGCCTGCGGCCTTGAGCGCCGCCTCGAAGGCTGGCCAGGACGCGTTGATGCGTTCGTCGATCCCGGCCAGATGCGCCAGCACCGGCGCCTTGACCTTGGCGGCGTCCGCCACGGCCGGCGTGTTGCCGTAGAAGGGGACTGCAGCGTCCAGGTCCGACAGGCGGGTGGCCAGCGAGAGGACGACACCCCCGCCGTAGCAGAAGCCCACCGCCCCCATCTTCCCGGTGCCATCGGCACGCGCCTTGAGCCACGCGGCACTCGCCAGGAAGTCCTGCTGGGTCTTGGCCTGCTCCAGTTTGCCGAACGCCTCGCGGGCCTTGTCCTCGTCGCCCGGGTAGCCGCCCATCGGGGTCAGCGCATCGGGGGCGAAGGCCATGAAGCCGTCGAGCGCGAGGCGGCGGGTGATGTCCTCGATGTGCGGGTTGAGGCCGCGGTTTTCGTGGATCACCAGAATGGCCGGCAGCCTGGCGGAGGCCGCCGCCGAGGCCGGGCGCGCCAGATAGCCTTTGATGCTGCCATAGCCCTGGGGGGAGGGGACGATCACCCGCTCGGTCTTGAGACGCGCGTCTTCGGGCTTGACCTGCTGGCCGGCGGCGAAGTTCGGGCTGAGAGCCGCGAGCAGGCCGGCCGCCGTCACGCCGGCGGTGGCGAAGCGCTGGGCCTTGTCGAGGAAGCCCCGGCGGTCGATCTTGCCGTGCACATAGGCGTCAAAAAGAATCAGCAGTTCCTGGTCGAAGTCCTGGGCAGTCTGGCGGGGCGGCATGGTCTCTCCTGGTGGGTGGAAGGGGCTGTCAGGATCGTACGCGGCCTTCCGCGCGCGCACTGCGGAAGGGGGCAATTCATCGGCGCAGGGCAAGGAAATTCCAGCGCGTGCCGCTGTCGCGAACCGTGCCGTCGGGGGCGACCTCCTGGTGGCGGCGGTGCTCCAGCACCTCGAAGCCATGGTGCGAGAGCAGGGCGATGAAGGCGTCCGGCGGCATGTGGAAGATCTTCTTGGGCGCGATCACGAAGGGCTCGCGGCTGAAGACCGCCGCCAGCGTCTGCCGCAGGCGGATCCAGAAGGCGGCAAGGCCCTGGTGCTTGAGCACCCAGAGCAGCCAGCCCGAGACCGAGTCCCCGTAGTTCTTGCCGGCCATTTCGTCGGTGTCGGGGATTTCCCCAAGATAGACGGTGGCACCGGGCTTGGTGATGCGGGCGAACTCGGTAAGGGCGGCGCGCACGCTGGCGTCGTCCGGCAGGACGATGAGCACGCCATTGCACACCAGCAGGTCGCAATACCGGTCAGGGAGATGGGTCTGGTCCGCGAGCCCCGGCTCGATGCTCACCAGGTGCGACGGGGCGCAGGCGCGGTGCAGGAGATGGTCCCGGACACGCGAGACCTCCTCCCGGGTCGGCAGCAGCCCGATCAGGCGGCCGAAAAAACCGTCCAGGCCCTGGCGTCCTGCCTGGAGGAGCAGCGAAGCATCGCCGCAGCCCACGTCCACGAGCACGGCGTCCCGGCGCAGGGGCAGCCTGGCCACGATCTGCTGCGTCACGAAGGCGGTGAGGTCCGGACGGCCGGTGCGGCCGCTCAGTTCGTTGATGTCGCGCGCACTGGCCTTGGCCCGATAGGCCTCGACGTGCGATGTTGTCTTGAAGATAGCCATGTCCCGCTCCACGCATGGGTCTGGCGCCACCCCGGTGGGACTTGCCAGCCTTTTTTATTGTCGGGGACCCGATGACCCCCCGCTGGGGTGCTAGTGTGCCCCAGCGGGGAGGGGCGGGCCGGGCCGATGGCCCCATGCGGGCTCAAGCCAGTGAGGGAGCAGGCGAATTGCTCACGGGCCCCTCGGGCAACCCGATGGAGATGCGCGCCTGAGGCACGCGCGGGTCTTCAGGCCCGGCGCCGGGCCAGGCCCACGAGAACCGGCAGGGCGAGCATCCAGGCCAGGGCGAGGGCCGCGAAGTGGGCCGTCGATGCGCTGAAGCTCGCGGCCCCCAGCTTCGCGCCGCCGAGGTAGCTCAGGGGGCCGAAGATCCCGCCCACCGCCGCCGACAGCGCCCAGTGGTGGCGCTGCAGGAAGGCCATGGACGAATCGAGCGTGAAGCCGAAAAGGGCCCAGAGCATCCACAGCCAGACCGGGCTCAGGGGGCCTATCGACCACCCATGGAATTCGATCACCCCCGCGGCCTGGAGCGAGGTGTCGACGACGAGGCCGACCAGCCAGGCCATCGCGGCCAGGCGAATCTCGTCCCGGGGGCGGGGACTCCAGCGCAGGTGCGCCGCGCCCAGCGCGAGGCCCAGGACGAGCGCGCCCAGCTCCATCCCCGAGGGGACACCGATCACCAGGGCCCACCAGGCCAGCTGGAAGCCCGCGGCATTGAGGAGGAGGGGCATCGCAGGCAGTGGAAGCATCGGGAAATTCTAGAGTTGCCTGGACTTGGCCCAGATCAAGCTCGGGCGGTCCGGCCGCATTGACAATGAGAGAAATTCTCATTGGAGTGCCCGTCCACACGGGCCTGCCGATCTTCGTGATGTCTTCCAACGCCGCGCCATCGCCGGGCGCCTTGAGCGACCTGCCCCTGCGCCAGCCCGCCACGATCGAATCACTTCATGCGCCGGCCGCCATGCCCGAATGGGCGCCCTGGCTGGCGCAGATCGGGTTCCTGCCCGGGGAGCGGGTCGAGCTGCTCGCCCGCGCCGCGCCGGGCGGTGACCCCCTGGTGGTGCGGGTGGGCGATTCGACCTTCGCGCTGCGCCGCGCGGAAGCCGACTGCGTCCGCGTCCTGCGGGACGGGGCAGGGCGCGCATGAACGAGGCGGTCGTCCACGTCCACCGCGGCGGCCCGCTGGTCGCCCTGGTCGGCAACCCCAACTGCGGCAAGACCGCGCTGTTCAACCGCCTCACCGGCAGCCACCAGAAGGTGGCCAATTACGCGGGGGTCACGGTGGAACGCAAGGAGGGCCGCTTCCTCACCCGGCGCGGCACGCCGCTGCGGCTGCTGGACCTGCCCGGCGCCTACAGCCTGCATCCCCGTTCTCCCGATGAACGGGTCACCGTCGATGTCCTCTACGGGCGCGCCCGGGGCGAGAAGCGGCCCGACCTCGTGGTCTGCGTGGTCGACGCCAGCCACCTGCGGCGCAACCTGCGCCTGGTGCTGGCGGTCAAGCGCCTGGGCCTGCCTTGCGTGGTCGCCCTGAACATGGCCGACCTGGCCGAGAAGAACGGGCTGACCCTCGACGTCGACGCCATGTCCCGCGAGCTCGGCCTGCCGGTGGTGCGGACGGTGGCGGTGCAGTCGGACGGGGCCGATGCCCTGCGCGAGCTGCTGGACGACCGGGCCCTGTGGCGTCTGGCGGATGGGGCCAGCGCCGCCGCCTCGGCCGGCGCGGAAGTGGCTCACCCTGAGCACGATGTGCGCGGTGACCACGAGGCGGTGCGCGGCATGCTCGAGCGCCTGGGCCTGGACCAGGAGGTGCCGCACCTGCGCAGCGACCGCATCGACCGCGTGGTGCTCCACCCCGTCATGGGCCCGCTGCTGCTCGCGGTGCTGCTGTTCCTGATCTTCCAGGCGGTGTTTGCCTGGGCCGAGGTGCCCAAGGGCTGGATCGAGGCGGGTACCGACCGGGTGGGGGAGGGCCTGGGGAAGGCGCTGCCGGCCGGCTGGATCCGCAGCCTGGTGGTCGACGGCCTGGTGGCCGGCGTCGGTGGGGTGCTGGTCTTCCTGCCGCAGATCCTGATCCTGTTCTTCTTCATCCTGGTGCTGGAAGAGTCGGGCTACCTGCCGCGCGCGGCCTACCTGCTGGACCGCATGATGGGCTCGGTGGGCCTGTCCGGGCGCAGCTTCATCCCGCTGCTTTCGAGCTTCGCCTGCGCCATCCCGGGCATCATGGCCGCGCGGACCATCCCCAATGCGAGGGACCGCATGGTGACCCTCCTGATCGCGCCGCTCATGACCTGCTCGGCGCGGCTGCCGGTGTACGCGCTCCTGATCGGGGCCTTCATTCCGGCGCGCGAGGTGTGGGGCCTGTTCGAGCTGCAGGGCCTGGTGCTGTTCGGCCTGTACTTCGCCGGTATCCTGGGCGCGATGGGGGTGGCCTGGGTGCTCAAGCTGTTCACGAGCGGCGGCCAGGTGCGCACGCTGATGATGGAGCTGCCTACCTACCACTGGCCGCATCCGCGCAACATCGCCATCGGCCTGTGGCAGCGGGCCAAGATCTTCATGCGCCGGGTGGGCGGCATCCTCCTGGTGCTGACCCTGGCCCTGTGGTTCCTGGCCAGCTTCCCGGGCGCGCCCGCAGGCGCCACCGAGCCGGCCATCACCTACAGCTTTGCCGGCATGGTCGGCCGGGCGCTGGCGGTGGTGTTCGAGCCGGTGGGGTTCAACTGGCAGATCTGCATCGCGCTGGTGCCGGGCCTGGCCGCGCGCGAGGTGGCAGTGAGCGCGCTGGGCACGGTCTACGCGCTCTCGGCCCATGCCGAGGACACCGCGCAGGCGCTGTCGCCGCTGATCGCGCAGGACTGGACGCAGGCCACCGCGCTCTCGCTCCTGGCCTGGTACGTGTTCGCGCCCATGTGCATCAGCACCCTGGCCACGATCCGGCGCGAAACGGGCAGCTGGCGCCTGCCGGCGGTCGCGGCGGGCTACCTGACCGCGCTGGCCTATCTGGCCTCCTTCATCACCTACCGGGTCGCGTTGGCCTTCGCCTAGCCCGCGCCTTCACACGGGAGGGCCGGACGGTCACATCAGCTCGCGCACCAGGGCCTGCAGCTGCGGGGCGATTTCCCGCCGCAGCCAGGCCTCGTCCAGGGGCAGGCCCTGGAACGAGCAGTTGATGGCAGCGGGCTCCCCCCGGTCGATGCGGCCCAGGGGCACGGCCACTGCCTGCACATCGGGGAAAACCTCCCCGACCGAGACGCAGCTGCCATGGCGCGCGTAGGTCCGCAGGTTCTCCTGCAGCGCCCGCTGGTGGCGCCGCCACTCCTCGGGCTCCTTCACCTTGAGCTGGTTCATCAACGCCTCACGTTCCGGCGGCCGGCAGGACATGAGCAGGGCGCGGCCGACGGCGGTGCCGGCCATGGAGTGGCGGGTGCCGATTTCCATCGGATAGACCCGCCGGTGCCAGTGACGCGCCGCCTCGATGTAGACGATGCTGAGGCGGTCCCGGATGCCGATGGACACCGTGCCGCCGGTGCTGCGCGCCAGCTCGTGCATCAGGGGCCGGGCCTTGCGGCGCAGCGTGAACTGCGCCAGCACCGGGTGCCCCAGCGAGAGCACCGCGGACCCGAGCTGGTACTTGCCGTATTGCTCGGTGGGTGCGAGATAGCCGAGGCAGCTGAGGGTGTAGGCCAGGCGCGAGACGGTGGCCGCGGGCAGGTTCAGGCGGCGGGCCAGCTCCTTGTTGCCCAGGACCGGCTCTTCGGGGGTGAAGCAGCGAAGCAGCTCCAGGCCGCGTGCCAGGGTGGTGGCGAACTGCCGGTCGCCCTCGTATTCCTCGAGGCCGGCGGGCACGCGCCGGACGGCGCCGGTTCGGGTTTCTACCCGGGTGGAATTCGACATATCGGCACAGGTTTTGATATATCGAAATTGTACCGCCGTGCCGGGAGGCTCCTCCCTAGACTGCGTGTCATGCAGAAAGCCCGGGCCACCGCCCCGGGCCGCAAGGAGACAAGCCATGAAGCGCGACGAACTGCCCGTCCATGACATTCCGGCCCTGGACGGCAACAACGCCCCGGTGCATTCGGAGGACTACTTCGACGCCCTCGAGGTGATCGGCGAGGTGCCCGCCGACCTCAATGGCCTGTACGTGCGCAACGGCCCCAATGCCTTCTACCCGCCCGACTGGCGCTACCACGCCTATGACGGCGACGGCATGCTGCACGCAGTCCGCTTCCGCCAGGGGAAGGTGAGTTACCGCAACCGGTGGGTGTCGACCTCGGCCCTGCGCGAAGAACAGGCCGCGGGCCATGCGCTGTGGAAAGGGCTGAAGGAGCCGATGCGGGTCGACCGCCCCGACGAGCCGCTGAAGAACACCTCCAACACCGACGTGAAGTACCACGCCGGCCGCCTCATCACCATGTGGTACCGCTCGGGCATGCCCTACGCGCTCGACCCCGAGAGCCTGGAAACCTTGGGCACGGCCGATTTCGACGGCGCGGTGAGCCGGATCTCCGCCCACTCGCGCCCCGACGAGCACACCGGCGAGCTGCTGTTCTTCGACTACGCGCTCACGCCCCCCTACATGCAGTACGGCGTGGTCGGGCCCGACCGCAAGCTGCGGCACAAGATCGACATCGACCTGCCCGCGCCCGGCCTGCCGCACGACATGGCGGTCACCGAGCGCTACACCATCCTGCACGACTTCCCGCTGCGCCCGGACCCGGAGGCCCTGAAGTCGGGCCGGTACAAGGTGCGCTTCAACCCCGCGCAGCCCTCGCGCTTCGGCATCGTGCCGCGCTACGGACAGGCGAGCGAGGTGCGCTGGTTCGAGGCCGAGCCCACCTATATGCTGCACGTGGTCAACGCCTGGGAGGAGAAGGGCGAGGAGGGCGAGGAAGTGGTGATGGTGGGAACGCCCTACCGCACCTACCGCGACGAATCAGGCCGCATCGACGCGCGCCGCCTGGAGCAGACCATCCACCAGCGCCAGCGGGACTTCCTGCTGTACGAGTGGCGCTTCAACCTCAAGACCGGCAAGACCCGCGAGCGCGCGATCGACGACGTGCTGAACACCGAGTTCCCGGTGATCAACAGCGCCTTCCAGGGGCGCAGGAACCGCTGGTCCTACCACGTGGTGTTTCCGCAGGGCGGACGCGAGGAGCCGCGCTTTCCCGGACTGGTCAAGTACGACCTCGAGTCCGGGGGCTATGTGGCCTACAGCGCCGGCCCCCGCTTCTTCTACAACGAGCCCGGCTTTGCGCCGCGTGACAACCCGCAGTCTGAGGACGACGGCTACCTGGTGATGCTGGTGTGGAACCCGGTCGACCAGCGCTCCGAGGTGCAGGTCTTTGACGCCCGCGGCGCCCGCATGGCCGAAGGCCCGGTGGCCCGGGTGATCCTGCCGCGGCGGGTGCCCCATGGCTTCCATGCCACCTTCGTGAGCGAGCAGACCCTGCAACGCTGGAAGTGACGCAATGATCCTGGTGCCCAAGGAGAAGATCGAGGACTTCACCCGCCGCGGCTGGTGGGGCGAGCGCATGATCGGGGAGATCTTCCTCGATCAGGTGCCCGAGCTGGCGGACACGCTGGCCGTGGCCGACCCGCCCAACCGGGCGCGGATCACCGGCGAGGCGCCGCTGCGCTGGACCTGGGGCGAGCTGCAGTCGCAGGTCGGTCGCTGGCTGGACGTCCTGCAGGCCCAGGGCCTGCGCAAGGACGATGTGGTGGTGGTGCAGATGCCCAACGTGGCCGAAATGCACGCCATTTACCTGGCCTGCGCCATGGCGGGCGTCATCGTTTCGCCGGTGCCGGTGCAGTACCGCGCCCACGAGCTCGCGCATGTGGTGGCGACCGGCCAGGCCCGCGTGGCCATCGTGGCGACCCGGGTCGGGCAGCACGCCTGCGCCGAGCACTGGCTTGGCCACCTGACCCAGTTTCCAGGCCTGGAGCGGGTCTGGGCCCTGGGCGCCGACCAGGCGCCGGCAGGCGCGCTGGACCTGCGCGAGGCGCTGGCCAACGCGCGGCCCTGGAGCGCCTCGCAGATGCGCACGCACATGGCGGCCATCGGCCTGAGCGCCAATGACGTGCTCACCCTCTGCTGGACCTCGGGTACCGAGGCCCGGCCCAAGGGCGTGCCCCGCAGCCACAACGAGTGGCTGATCGTCGGCCAGTCGGTCATCGACGCGGGCCAGCTCCAGCGCGGCGCCCAGATGGTGATTCCCTTTCCGTTCGTCAACATGGCGGGCGTCTCGACCAGCCTGATGGCCTGGCTGATGTCTGGCGGCGGCCTGCACCAGCACCACCCCTTCGACATCGACGTGTTCGTGCAGCAGCTGCGCGAGCAGCCGATCGACTACAGCGTGGCGGCCCCGGCCGTCCTCAACCTGCTGCTCAAGCAGCCCGAGAAGCTGGCAGGCGTGGACCTGTCCCGCCTCAAGCGCATCGGCTCGGGCGGCGGGCCGCTGCCGGCGTGGACGGTGGAGCGCATGGCCTCGCAGTTCGGCATCGAGCTGGTGAACTATTTCGGATCGAACGAGGGCGCGGCCCTGTCCTCCTCGCCGACCGACATGCCGGACCGGACCCAGCGCGCGCTCTTCTTCCCCCGCATCGGCGTGCCCGGCTTCGAGTGGAGCCTGTCCAACGCCCGCAAGGTCAGCACCCGGCTCGTCGACGTGGACACCGGCGCCGAGATCACCACCCCCGGCCAGGTGGGCGAGCTGCGGTTCAAGGGGCCGACCATCTTCAGCGGCTACTACCGCTCCCCCGAGCTCACCGAGCGAGCCTTCGACGAGCAGGGCTACTACCGTACCGGCGACCTGTTCGAGATCGCCGGCGACCGCCAGCAGTTCTACCGCTTCGCCGGCCGGCACAAGGACATCGTGATCCGCGGCGGCATGAACATCTCCTCCGAGGAGGTGGAAAACCTGCTGCAGGGGCATCCGAAGGTGCGCGAGTGCGCGGTCATCGGCGTGCCCGACCCGGTCCTGGGCGAGAAGGTCTGCGCCGTCGTGGCGCCGCAGCCGGGCCAGACCCTCACCCTGGAGGAACTGGTCCGCCACCTGCGCGATGTGGAGGAGACGGCCGCCTTCAAGTGGCCCGAGCACCTGCTGCTCGTCGACGAGCTGCCGCGCAATCCGGTGGGCAAGGTCCTCAAGCGCGAGCTGCGGGAGCGTCAGCGCGCCGTTGCCGGACAGGCTTCGATACCGGTGGAGGCCGCCGCATGACGCCCGTCCTGCTGTTGATCCCGGGCATGCTCAATGACGCCCGCGTATGGGCGGACGTCGGCGCAGCGCTCGCCGGCGAAGCCGAGATCCGTGTGGCCGATGTGGCCTCCCAGGCCAGCATCGCCCAGATGCGCGAGGACGCCTGGGCCCTGGTGGCCGACCTGCCCGCCGGCACCCCCCTGGTGGTGGCCGGCTTTTCCATGGGCGGCTACGTGGCCCAGGACATGCTGGCCCACCCGGCGCGCTCGATCGAGGGCCTGCTGCTCCTGTCCACCTCCGCCCAGCCCGAGACCGAGCAGAGCCGGGGCCTGCGCGAGAAGACCCTGGCGGCGATGGCGAACGACTTTCCCCGTTTCATCGCCGGCGTGCAGGCCTTCAACACCCATTCCACCGACGCCGACCTGGGCGCGCAGCTGCGGCAGATGATGCAGGAGCAGGGCGCCGAGACCGCGCGCCGGCAGGTGCAGGCCATCATGGGCCGGCAGGACCACCGGGCCATGCTGGCCCAGCTGCCCATGCCGGTGCGGGTCATGGTCGGCCAGCAGGACCGGGTGACGCCGCCGGCGCTCTCTGAGGCCCTGGCCGCCCTGATTCCCCAGGCCCGCCTCGAGATCGTCGAGGACGCCGGCCACATGATTCCCCGTGAGCAGCCCCAGGCCGTGGCCCGGGCGCTGCGTGATTTGTTTGCGACCCCCAGAACCAACGAAGAAGGAGACAAGGCATGAACTCGAAACGCGCATTCCTCGCCACGGCCGCCGCCGCCTGGCTGGCATCCACCGCGCTGGCGCCCGCCACCGCGCAAACCTGGCCCGACCGCCCGATCAAGGTGATCGTGCCCTTCGCCGCCGGCAACGTGCTGGACACCGCGCTGCGCCAGGTGGGCGAGGAGATGAAGAAGAACACCGGGCAGAACATCATCATCGACAACAAGCCCGGCGGGGCCGGCATCATCGCGGTCCAGGCCCTGATGCAGGCGCCGCCCGATGGCTACACGCTGCTGCTCAATAACACCAGCATGCTGACCATCAACCCCTACACGTTCTCCAAGCTGCCCTACGACCCTGAGAAGAGCTTCAAGCACGTGACCGGCTTCCTGGGCTCCTCCCTGGTGCTGGCGGTCAACGCCTCCACCGTGCCGGCCAACACCCTCAAGGAGTTCATCGCCTGGGCCAAGCCGCAGGGCGGGGCGGTCTCGTACGCCTCCTTCACCGCGGGCAACTCCTCGCACTTTTCCGGCGTGATCCTGAACCAGCGGGCCGGCCTGAACATGGTCCACGTGCCCTACAACGGCACGCCGCTGGCGGTTCAGAACCTGCTGGGTGGCCAGGTCAATGCCGCCTTCCTGCCGCTCAATGCGGTGCGCGCGCATGTGGAGAGCGGCAAGGTCAAGGTGCTGGCCGTCTCCACCCCAAAGCGCTCGCCGCTCATGCCCAACGTGCCCACCTTCCTGGAGGAGGGCTTCCCGGACATGAACATCTACATCTGGTCCGGCCTGTCGGCGCCCGCCGCCACGCCCGACGCGGTGGTGCAGCGCGTGCAGGCCGAGTTCGCCAAGGCGATGAAGGTGCCCGCGATCGTGGAGAAGTGGCGCGAGACCGACTCCGAGCCCCTGCCTTTCAGCACGCCGGACTTCATTGCCTTCGTGCGCGCCGACGCCAGGCGCTGGTCCGAGGCCGTTCGCATTTCCGGCTTCAAGGCCACCGAGTGAGCGGACCCTGCGTGAACCGACCTGATTGGCTTGCGTCCATGCGTGTGCCGGTGGTGGCCGCGCCCATGTTCCTGATCTCCGATCCGGAACTGGTGCTGGCCGCCTGCAAGGCCGGCATCGCCGGCGCGTTTCCCACGCCCAACGCCCGCCCGATCAGCGTGCTGGACGATTGGATGAAGCGCATCACCGAGGGCCTGGCCGAGGCGCGCGACACCCAGGGCGCCCACACCCTGGGTCCCTGGGTGGCCAATCTGGTCACCCACTCGTCCAACACCCGCCTGCCCGAGGACCTGGCGCTGGTGGCGCGTTACCGGCCCCCCATCGTGGTCACGGCCCTGGGCAGCCCCAAGCCAGCCATCGAGGTGGTGCACGCCTATGGCGGTCAGGTCATCGCCGACGTCACCACCCTGGCGCTGGCGCGCAAGGCGGTGGCTGCCGGCGCCGACGGCCTGGCCTGCATCAGCACCGGCGCAGGCGGCCACACGGGCAGCCTCTCGCCCTTCGCCTTCGTGAGCGCGGTGCGCGAGTTCTTCGACGGCCTGGTGGTGGTCGGCGGCGGCATCAGCGACGGCTGGGGTGTGGCAGGCGCGATCGCCAGCGGCGCCGACCTGGTCTACATGGGCACCCGATTCATCCCCACCGTGGAGAGCCAGGCCGACCCGGCCTACAAGCAGATGCTGGTGGACTGCAGCGTCGAGGACCTGGTGGTCAGCGCCGCCATCACCGGCACGCCGGCCAGCTGGCTCAAGCCCACGCTGCGCAAGGCGGGCCTGGACCCCGACAACATGCCCGACGCCCCGGGCCGCAACTACGACAGCAACCAGTCCCTGTCCGCCAAGCGCTGGCTGGACGTGTGGGCCGCCGGCCAGGGCCTGGGCGCGATCAAGCAGGTCGAGCCGGTGGCCACCGTGGTTGACCGGCTGGCGGGCGAATACCGGCAGGCGGCGGACCGTTTTGCCCACCTGGCCCGCTGAGGCCAGCCACCGAAACCCCATTCAAGGACATTGAGCGAGATGCGCATCGATTTCGTCGACGAACCCCTGCACACCCTGGAGGCGGGCCACCACCCCTTCACCAGCGGCCCCTTCACCCCGAACTGGCGTGAGGTCAATGCCAGCGGGCTGGAGGTGATCGGGGAGATTCCCAAGCGCCTGAACGGCGTCTACCTGCGCAACACGCAAAACCCGGTGCACCAGCCCCTGGGCACCTACCATGCCTTCGACGGCGACGGCATGCTGCACATGCTCAGCTTCCAGGACGGGCGCTGCGAGTACCGCAACCGCTTCATCCGCACGCAGGGCTTCCAGGAGGAGCAGGCCGCGGGGCATGCGCTCTATGGCGGCCTGATCGACAAGCCCACGGTCTCGCAGCGTCCGGGCTGGGGCGCGCGCGGCGGCCTCAAGGACACCTCGGCCACCGACGTCATCGTCCACGCCGGCTCGGCGCTCACCACCTTCTACCAGTGCGGCGAGCCGTACCGGCTGGACGCGCGCACCCTCGAGATGAAAGGCCGCGCGCCCTGGGCCGCCCAGGTGCTGGAGACCGGCGGCATCTCGGCCCATCCCAAGGTGTGCCCGCGCACGGGTGACCTGCTGTTCTTCAACTACAGCAAGCAGGCGCCCTACATGCACTACGGCGAGGTGGACAAGGACGACCGCCTGGTGCACTACGTGCCGGTGCCGCTGCCCGGCCCGCGCCTGCCGCACGACATGGTGTTCACCGAGAACTTCGCCATCCTCAACGACTTCCCGCTGCACTGGGACGAGGCGCTGCTGGCGCAAGGCCGCCACAAGCTCTCCTATTACCCGGACAAGCCCGCACGTTTCGCGGTGGTGCCGCGTCGCCACGCCCCGCAGACCGGCATCCGCTGGTTCGAGGCCAGCCCCACCTACGTGCTGCACTGGCTCAATGCATGGGAGGAGGGGGACGAGCTGGTGCTGCATGGCTACCACCAGAAGACCCCCATGCCCACCGGCGGCTACGACAACTCCGGCGGCACCCTGGGCCCGGCGCGCTACGGCCCCACGATCTACGAATGGCGACTGAACCTGGCCACCGGCGCGGTGCGCGAGCGCCGCCTCGACGAGCGCTATTTCGAGTTCGGCATGGTCAACGCCCGCTACTGGGGCCGTCCCTACCGCTACTCGTACAACATGATCGCGCACCCGGGCGCCTTCCTGTTCGACGGCATCCTGCGCTACGACCATGTCACCGGCCAGTCGCAGCAGTACCTGTTTGGCGAAGGCCGCTTCGGCAGCGAGTCGCCGATGGCGCCCTGCCACGACGCCGGGACCGGCCCGGGGGACGAGGACGACGGCTACGTGGTGAGCTTCGTCACCGACATGAACACCGACCGCTCCGAGTGCGTGGTGCTCGACGCGCGCGATATCAGCAAGGGCCCGGTGGCCCGCATCCTCCTGCCGCACCGCATCAGCAGCGGCACGCACTCGTGCTGGGCCGACGCCTCCGAGATCCGCTCCGACTGGCAGGTTCCCGCCTGAAGCGGTGATTGCCCCCAACAGAAAGACATGCCATGACCGCTCCCGTCTACATCCTCGGCGGCTACCAGACCGACTTCGCCAAGGCCTGGGCCCACCAGGGCCAGGACATCTCCGACATGACCCGCGAGGGCACCCTGGGCACGCTGGAGGCCGCCGGGCTGGACGCCAGCGCCGTCCAGAGCATCCACGTGGGCAACGCCTTCGGCGAGCTGCAGCGGCAGCAGGCCCACCTGGGCGCGATGGTGGCCCAGGTGGTGCCCGAGCTCTGGGGCGTGCCCGCCATGCGACACGAAGGCGCCTGCGCGTCCTCCTCGCTGAGCATCCTGGCGGCCATGGCCGAGATCGAGGCGGGCCGCTACGACTGCTCCCTGGTGCTGGGGGTGGAGGAGTTCAAGAACCTCCCGGGCAACGAGGCCTCGGTGAACCAGAACGCCGCCGCCTGGCAGGGCCATGAGGGTTTTGACTGCACCTTCATGTGGCCGGCGGTCTTCGGCCGGGTGGCGATGGAGTACGAGCGACGCTACGGGCTGGACCGCAAGCACCTCAATCGCATCGCCGAGATCAACTACGGCAACGCCAAACGCAACCCGCTGGCCCAGACCCGCGGCTGGAAGTTCGACGAACTCAGTTTCACCGACGACGACCAGGCCAACCCGGTGATCGAGCCCGGCACCCGCCGGCAGGACTGCGGCCAGATCACCGACGGCGCCTGCGGCCTCATCCTGGCCTCGGCCGAATTCGCCCAGGCCCATGCCCGCCGCACCGGCCAGCGGCTGGAGGACATTCCGCGCATCAGCGGCTGGGGCCACCGCAACGCCGGCCTGCGCCTGCAGGACAAGTTCGATCGCAGCCAGGGCCAGCCCTATGTCTTCCCGCACCTGCGCCAGGCGCTGGAAGACGCCTGGCGCCGCGCCGGTGTGTCCGGTGTCGACGCCATGGACGGCGTGGAGACCCACGACTGCTTCACCACCACCGAGTACGCCGCCATCGACCACCTGGGCCTCACCCCGCCTGGCCAGAGCTGGCAGGCGGTGGAAGACGGCAGCATCGCCCCCGGCGGCCGCTGCCCGGTGAACATGAGCGGCGGCCTCATCGGCTGCGGCCACCCGGTGGGCGCCACCGGATCGCGCATGGTGCTGGACGCCGCCCGCCAGGTCAGCGGCCAGGCCGGCGAAACCCAGATCGAAGGCGCGCGCCGGCTGCAGACCCTCAACATCGGCGGCTCCTGCGCCACGGTGGTGAGCTTCGTGGTCGAGCGCGGATGAAGACGGGCAGGGCGGCGACCTGATGGCGATTCCCGACCAGCGGCCCGACTTCGTCCACTCGCTGGCCAAGGGCCTGGAGATCCTGTCCTCCTTTTCGGAGGGGCAGCTCCTGGGGAACCAGGACCTGGTGGAGATCACCGGCCTGCCCAAGGCCACGGTGTCGCGCCTGACCAGCACCCTGGTGGACCTGGGCTACCTGCGGGTGGACCCGGGCAGCCGCAAGCTCCTCATGGGCACCCGCCTGATCGGCATGGGCGTGAGCGTGCAGCGGCAGATCGGCCTGCAGCGGGTGGCGCGCCCTTTCATGGAGGCCCTGAGCCGCGAAACCCGCTTCACCGTGTCGCTGGCCACGCGGGACCGCCTGGGCATGCTGGTGCTGGAGGTGATGCATCCGCCGACCGATACCCGCGTGGTGATCAACATGGACGCGGGCACGGTGCTGCCCATTCCGACCACTTCCCTGGGGCTGGCCTACCTCATGGCCGCGCCGATCCGCGAGCGCGAGCAGCTGCTGGAGCGCCTGCACCAGCGCCACGGCAAGGAATGGCCCGCGCTGCGGCGGGGCATCGAGCAGGCCCACCTCGAATTCCGGCGCCAGGGCTTCGTCACCACCCGCCGTTCCTGGGGGCGTGACGTGAGTGGCGTGGGCGTGCCCCTGATGCTGGAGAGCAGCAAGACGCTCTATGCCTTCCACTGCGCCGGCCCGGCCAGCGCGCTCTCGCCCGCCGAGCTCCGCGAGGAGCTGGGGCCCCGCCTGGTGGCCATGGTCCGCGAGGTCGAGGCCGCCTGGCAGACCCGGCCCCGGCGGCGCCTGCAGCCGCCCGAGATCCACGAACCCTGATCAGAACGAGAGACACACATGGACACCCCTGAACTTCCCGCCTTCACCCCGCCCGCCGGCAGCCGGCTTCTGGTGGTGGGCGGCTGTGGCGGCATGGGCCGCGCGCTGGTCGGGGCCGCCCGGGCCCTGGGCCTGGAGGTGGCCGTGCTCGACATGACGCGCTCGCTCGAGGCCTTTCCGCCGCCGCCCGGCGTCTGGTCCCGCGCCTGCGACGTGTCCGACGAAGCCCAGGTGGTCGCCGCCTTCGAGGCGCTGGCCGCCGACTGGGGGCACCTCGACTTCCTGGTGAACCTGGCCGGCTACACCGGCGAGCGGATCCGCATCGAGGACATGGCCGCCGCGGAGTGGGACGCGATCGTCAACACCGACCTGCGCGGGATGTTCCTCGTGGCGCGCGGCGCCGCGCCCCTGCTGCGGCGGGCCGAGGCCGCGGGCCGGAAGCCGGCGGCGGTGATGGCCGCCTCCACCTTCGGCGTGCGGGTGCCGCATGTGGGCTACGGCCCCTATGCCGCGTCCAAGGCCGGCGTGATCAACCTGGTGCGGGCCCTGGCCACCGAATGGGCCCCGGGCATCCGCGTCAACGGCCTCGCGCCCGGCGTCATCGACACCGCCTTCCTGCAAGGCGGCACCGGCCGGCCCGAGAAGTCCACCCGGCTGGACATGGACCGCTTCGTGACCGGCGTGCCCCTGGGCCGCCTGGGCACGCCGATGGAGATCGCCAGCGTGCTGCTGTTCCTCCTGGGTCCCGCCGCCTCCTACATCACCGCCCAGACCCTGCACGTCAACGGCGGCAGCCACGCTGCCGGCTGAAACCCGCCCCTTCCTGCCATGACCCAGACCACCACGCCCCCCAAGACCGCCCCGTCCGCGCCTCCGACGTACGCACCCCCCGGGGTGCCGGACCTCGTCACCAGCTACATCGGCGGGCAATGGCAACCCGCAGGGCCGCACTTGCTGGATGTCGTCAACCCGGCCACCGGGCAGGTGGTCTCGCGCCTGTCGGAAGCCGATGCCGCCGAGACCGCCCGCGCCGTCGAATCCGCCCGTCAGGCCCACCAGGCCGGGGTCTGGCGCAATCTTCCCGCGGCCGACCGGCAGGCCGTCTTCCGGCGCATCGTCGCGCTCACCCGCGAGCGCCTGGACGAACTCGCGGCGCTGGAGTGCGTCAACAGCGGCCTGCCGCTTCGCTACCTGCGCCAGCGCCAGCTCCCGCGCATCTGCCGCAACTTCGACTTCTTCGCCGACTGGCTGTCGCAGAACGTCGAGAAGGCCGGCCAGCAGGACGACGCCTACCTGCGCTACGTGCTGCGCGAGCCGGCCGGCGTGGCGGCCCTGATCTCGCCCTGGAACGCGCCGCTGGCCCTGGCCTCGACCAAGATCGCCGCGGCCCTGGCCTTCGGCAACTGCTGCGTGGTCAAGACCGCCGAGACCACGCCGCTGGCGGTGGCCCGTTTCATGGACATCCTCACCGAGGCGGGTGTGCCGCCGGGCGTGGTCAATATGGTCAACGGCCGCGGCGGCATCACCGGCCAGGCTCTGGTCTCGCACCCGGCGGTGCGGGTGGTCTCCTTCACCGGTGGCACCGCCACCGGCCGGCAGATCGCTGCCGCCGCAGCGCCCGGGCTCAAGCGGGTCGACCTGGAGCTGGGCGGCAAATCGGCCAACATCATCACCGCCAGCGCCAACCTGGACGATGCGCTGGACGGGGCGCTCACCTCGATCTACACCAACAACGGGCAGCAGTGCTTCGCGGGTTCTCGCATCCTGCTGGAACGCTCCATTGCCGACCGCTTCATCGAGCGCTTCGTCGAGCGCGCCCGGGCCATCCGGGTGGGCGACCCGCTGGACCCGGCCACCGAGGTCGGCCCGCTGGCCAACGCATCCCACTACGCGCGGGTGATGTCCTTCGTGGACAGCGCCCAGTCCGAGGGCGGCAGGCTGCTGTGCGGAGGCCGCCGTCCGGCGGGCCTGGCGCAGGGCTACTACCTGGAGCCGACGGCAGTCCTGGTCGATTCAAATTCGGTGCGGATCTGCCAGGAGGAGATCTTCGGCCCGGTGGCGGCCTTCCAGGTGTTCGACGACTTCGACGAGGCGCTGGCGATCGCCAACGACTCCGACTACGGCCTGGTGTCCTACCTGTGGACCAACGACCTGAGGCAGTCCCAGCAGGCCGCGCAGGCCCTGGAGGCCGGGGTGGTGCTGGTCAACACGCCCATGCTGCTGGACCTGCGCTTTCCCTTCGGCGGCTACAAGAACTCGGGCGTCGGGCGCGAGGGCATCGAGGGCATGCGTCACTTCTACACCGAGGAGAAGACGGTCACCCTGGCGCTCAAGCGGCCGGTGATGGAGCGGCTCGGCGCGGGTGCCTGAAGACTGTCCGGAGCCTGCGGGGGCACCGGCATCGGAATCAGCCTCGGAGCTCCCGCTTGAAGGACGGCAAGGGCGCAGCGCTCCCCGGGCGCCGCCCCTCGGGGATCAGCCGAGGACCCAGGCCGCCAGCCAGGCGGCTACTTCCCGGGGCTTTTCCATCGGCACCAGGTGGCCGGCGCCTTCGACGCTGACGAAGCGCGCACCGGTAATGCCGCTGGCCAGGTCCGACATCGAGGCTGGCGGGAACAGCTTGTCGTGCGAGGCCGCCATCACCAGCGTGGGGCGTGTGCCATCGAGCAGGTGGCTGCGGTCCGGGCGGGCGGCCGTGGCCCGCACATGGGCGGCGTAGCGCTCGGGGCCATACGCCCGCACCATCTGACGGCGTCTCTCCATCAGCGCCGCGTCGGCCAGGCTGTCCGGGTGGAAGGCGTTGGCCGCCACCTGCTCCATCAGCTCGAAGTAGCGGCCCTGGGCCACCGCCTCCAGCGATGCCAGCCGGCGCTGGGCGGCCTCGGGCGAGTCGGCCTGCGGACCGGAGCAGAGGAGGGCGAAGCCGGCCACCCGCTCGGGGGCCGCCTCCAGCATGGCCAGGGCCACATAGCCACCGAAGGAGAAGCCGGCCAGCCAGAAGCGGGGGGGCAGCCGCTCCAGCCACCAGGCGGCGATCGCCTCCACCGAGTCCAGCGGCGGGTTGTCCAGCGCATGCGCGCGGATCGTCGGGGGCAGGGCGGCGCGAACCCCCGTGAACACGGCGGCGGTGTTGTTCAGGCCCGGGACCAGGGCCAGCTCCGGCGGGATGGCGGGCGTAAGGGCGGGCGTGACGGGCCTCATGCGGGGATGTAGCGCGGGTCCCGGTTCTCGCCGTGCAGGCGGTCGCCCTCGACCCAGGCGGCGTGGGTGCCGGCTGAGATCCGGTGCGGCAGGATGATGCGGGCCAGCGGGCCCTTCGTGATGTCCTCGGCCGGGATCACCCAGCACTCGGAGCGGTTGTCGACCATGTTGTTCACGAAGGTGAGCACGTAGCCGTCGTCCTCGGCCTTCGAGCCGATGCGCCGGCCGACCTGCGGCTCGCTCCCGTAGCAGCCCGGGCCGTACTCCAGGCTCTGCGTCTTGCGCGAGACCATGTCATAGCGCTTGAGGCCGCGGAACAGCCACTCGCCCTTCTGGTACAGGACGTTGTAGCTGTAGCGATAGGGCAGGCCCACGTAGTCGTTGGCGACGATGGGGAACTCGGTGATCTCGTCGTCGATCTGCTCCTCGCGGGTCTCGCCAGTCTTCATGTTGAAGCGCCAGCGGTACATCAGCGTCGGGTTGTTGTGCTTGTCCAGGTGGGCGCGGATCTTGTCGTAGGCGGCCTGCCGGCCTTCGGCCAGGGACTGGCCGACGTTGGGCTTGTGCGGGTCCGGCATGATGCAGCCGTCCATCACCACCCAGTCGCCGTCCTCGTAGCAGTTGGCCAGGTGCAGGATGTGGCAGGGCGTGGCCTCGAACCAGCGCACCGAGGCCGAATCGCCATAGCGCGGGAGCACGCCGAAGCGCGCGGGCTTGTCCCGGTAGAACATCATCTTGCGCTGGCCCTTGGCGAGCAGCTGCTCGTCGAAGTGGAAGGGCAGGTCGTGCAGGATGGTGTAGTTCTTCGTGATGCCCAGGTCGTGTGGCCAGCGCGCGCCGGGCAGCTCGATCGGCACGTAGTGGACCAGTTGGTTGTTCTTGTCCACCACGCCGTAGTTCATGTACGGGGGCTTCTCCGGGTAGTTGAAGAACATCATCTCGCCGGTGGCGTTGTCCACCTTGTAGTGCGAGGCCACGCCGTCGGGTACTTTCATCGCCCAGTTCGGCTCGGCGCCCAGGGTCTCGAGCGTGAACGGGTCCAGGCGCCAGGGCTCGCTGCCCTGCGACATGGAAGCCAGCAGCTTGCCCGCGTGGATCTTCACGTCGGTGCCGGCGTTGTCCTTCATCGCGCCCATGGCGCCCCAGCCCCGGCGCGCGCCCAGTTGCGGCGACAGCATGCCAGGCCACAGCGACCGGCCCGCCGCCTGCTCGGCCAGGAAGCCAGTGGTCTGCACGAAGCGGTTGCGGTAGGTGGCCTTGCCGTCCTCGAAGTGCATGGCGTGCAGCATGCCGTCCCCATCAAAGGGGTGGTACATGCCGATGGATTCGTGCACCTGGTTGTGCGTGTTGCGGACGTACATGCCATGCAGGTCCTTCGGAATTTCCCCGATGACCTTCATGCTGTCGGTGTCGGCCACCCACTCCTCCATCGTCGGGGTGAAGGGGCCGTGGAGGAAGGGGTGGTCGTTGTCGGCGGCCAGGGTGGAGGTGTAGGTGTGGAGGAGTTTCTGCATGGGGGTCTCCGGGGGTATCGGGGCTGTCGCGAGGCGCGCTGTCAGTCGAGCTTGATGCGGCCGCTGCGGATCAGGTCGGCGTAGGTCTTGGTGCCTTCCTGGATCGAGCGGGTGAACTGCTCGGGGCTGCTGGCGGTCACGATGTAGCCCATATCGGACAGGCGCTTGTTGACGGCGGGGTTCTGCAGCGTCTTGGTGAAAGCGGCACTGATGCGGTCCACCAGGGGCTTGGGCGTTCCCTTGGCCACCACATAGCCGACCCAGCCATCCGACTGGAAGTCGACGCCCTGCTCCTTGAAGGTCGGCACATTGGGCTGGGAGGTCACCCGCTTGGCCGAGCTCACGGCCAGAGCCCGCACCTGGCCGCTGTCGATGAACGGCTTGCCCGCGTTGGACACCAGCGCGTACTGGAGTGCCCCGCCCGCGATGTCGGTGAGGATCTTCACCTCGCCCTGGTAGGGGACGTGCACCGTGTCGATGCCCAGCTTGGTGGCCATGGCCACGTTGTTGAAGTGGAAGCTGGTGCCGACGCCCGGGGTGCCGTAGTTGAACTTGCCGGGGTTTCGCTTGGCCTGGGCGACGAAGTCCTGCAGCGAATTCACGCCGAGCTTGCTGTCCACCACCAGGGTGAGGAAGGTGTCGACCGCGCCGGTGATGGGTTCCAGCTGCTCGAGCGGCTTGATCTTGTAGCTGGGGTTGGTCAACGGCAGGGTGATCATGGTTGCCGGAACGACCAGGGCGATGGTGTGCCCGTCACGCGGCGCCTGCAGCAGCTGCTCCAGGCCCACCTGGCCGCCGGCGCCAGCCTTGTTCTCGATCACCACCTGCCCGCCAAGCTGGCGTCCGAGCTCGTCGCCCAGGGCGCGGCTCACGATGTCGGTCAGGCCACCGGGCGGGTAGGGGACGATCAGCTTGATCGGCTTGCTGGGCCAGGCCTCGGCCTGCGCCTGGGCGGCCATCGGCGTGGCCAGGGTGGCCGCGAGGGCGAGTGCGCTGAACGCGGCGGACAGCCAGTGGCGGCGCTGGGGATGGGTCATGGTGTCTCCTTGGATGTGAGTTCTTTTCCTCTGGACCTTCCGGCCTGGCGTCGCAGGTCCGGATCCAGCGGGATACGTGGGTTCTTGGCGGGGAGGGGCTTGGGCGCGTCAGCGGCGGCGGACCTGCTCGACGAAGGCCAGCAGGTGCCGGTTGAATGCCTCGGGTTCCTCGGCAAAGGCGTAGTGCCCCGAGTCCGGCAGGATTTCCATCTGCGCATGCGGGACGAACTCCGCCTGGATCTTGCGCATCCCCTCGGGGCGGCCGACCTTGTCGTGCGCCCCGGCCAGGAGCAGGGTGGGCGCCTTCAGCTGCACCAGCGTGTCCTCGCCGCGGTAATTGACGATGGCGCCGATGGCCTGGATGAAGGTCTCGGAGGCGGTGCTCAGGGCCACCTCGCGCACCATGTCCACCCGGGGGCCGCGGGAGGTCGGCGCGAACATGCTGTCCACCACCGCCTTGGCGGTTTCGCGGAAGGTCTTGCCGGCCTTGAGCGGGTCGATGCGTTCAGCCAGGAAGGTCTTGCGGTCGGCCTCGCTCTTTTGCGAGAAGGAGCCGACGGTGGCCGAGACCACCACGCCGTGGACCGTCTTCGGGCGCAGCACACCCACCAGCGGCGCGATGATGCCGCCCATGCTGTGGCCCAGCACCACATTGGTGGCGGTGGCCTCCTGGTCGACCAGGCGCGCGGCGGCCTCGGCCATGTACTCGATGGACAGGGGCTGGGCCGGCAGCTTGCTCAGGCCGTAGCCCGGCGCATCCCAGGCGACGACGCGCAGGCCGGCGCCCACCAGGGAGGCGATCAGCTCGCGGAAATAGTCCTTGGAGCCGTAGGCCCCATGAAGCAGGAAAACGGTGGTGTCGCCTTCGCCGGCGACGCAGTGGTCGGGGATTCGTGGAATGTTCTGCACTTTGAAAATCGTTGAGTGGGTCCAGGCAAACGGCCGGCTGGAGGGCCGCATCCGATGCGCCGTCGCATTCTTGGGAGTGCAGTGCCCATCGGCAAGGAAAGCCGTTGGAAGTTCCGGAATCCGGAATTGCAAGGCGGACAGAACGGTGGCCTGGGCGACATCCGCAAGTTTCTCTTCGCCTCTGACCGAATGCGGCTGCAGGCGGGAGCCGGGCAGGGTGGCCGGCCTTTCCGATCCTTGCGTGAATTGACCAATAATTGGCCTGTCAAGGAGAGATGAGCGATGCATGGCCTTGGAAGGTGGTATTTCGGGAACCTGCAGTTCGAGGAAACCGAGCAGCTGCAGGAATTTCGCTACAAGTTCCTGATGGTGCTGCTGGGTTTTGGCGCCCTGGCGACCGGCATCTTCCTGGCGCTGGTGGCGGGCAACCCGGACGCGATCCCGGCGGACCATGTGCGGTCCATGCGCCTGTTCACCGCGGGCTCCTTCCTGCTGTGGCTGGGACTGCGCGGACGTCGGCAATGGTTCTTGCCGGTCGCCTGGGCCTACGAACTGATATGCGTGCTCGAGTACATCTCGGCCCTGGCCTTTGTGCCGGGTGACGAGCTGCGCATCCTCTGGCTGTTCACCAACATCCCGGGCGTCTACCTGCTGCTCGGGCGGCTGGTGGGCGGCGTGATCACCGTGCTCACCGTGCTCGGACTGGTCCTGGGCAATCCTTTCCTCAGCGCGCCCTACTCGCCGGGCGCGGTGGCGACGGCGGTGGTGAGCTTCCTGTTCATGGGCGCCTTCTTCCACGCCTACATGAGCCAGATGCTGCGGCTGTTCTTCCAGCTGCGGCAGCTGGCGCTGCGGGACATGCTCACCGGCGCCTTCAACAGCCGGGCGTTCTACACCCTGGGCGAGCGTCTGGTGGCCAACAGCCGCCGCAGTGGCCGTCCCTTTGCGGTCCTGTTCGTCGACCTGGATCATTTCAAGACGATCAACGACACCTGGGGCCACGAGGCCGGCGACGCGGTCCTGCGCTCGGTGGCCCAGTGCCTCTCGGCCGGCGTGCGTGAGGGTGACCTCGTGGGCCGCATCGGCGGCGAGGAGTTCTCGGTGTTCCTGCCAGAGACCGACCTCGAGGGCGCGCGCATCCTCGGCGAGCGACTGCGGCTGGCCATCGAGCTGCTGCGCCCCATGGCGGGCGGGCAGCCCTTGCCGGTCACCGCCAGCATCGGGGTTGCTGCGTATGGGCATGGCGGTCGAGCCGATGGGCCCCCGAGCCTGCGCGATATCCAGCGTGAGGCCGACCAGGCCCTCTACGAAGCCAAGCGGGGAGGGCGCAACCGGGTCTCGGTCTTCGGAGATCCTGCTGCCGCCGCCCTGGCCTGAGCGGCGGGTCCACCACCCCGTCACCTGTGCACGTCCCGGGCCCGGTGGCCCCTGCAGGCACAATCGCCTCCATGCCAACACGCGACGAAGCCTTCATGCAACTGGCGCTGGCCCAGGCCCGCCAGGCCCGCGCCGACGGCGAAGTGCCGGTGGGCGCCGTGGTCGTGCAGGGCGAGCGTGTGGTGGGGGTGGGCCACAACCAGCCGATCGGGCGCAGCGACCCGACCGCCCACGCCGAGGTCATGGCGCTGCGCGCGGCGGCCCAGGCCCTGGGCAACTACCGGCTCGAGGGCTGCGAGCTCTTCGTCACCCTCGAGCCCTGCGCGATGTGCAGCGGCGCGATGCTGCATTCGCGCCTGGCCCGTGTGGTCTATGGCGCCGCAGACCCCAAGACCGGCGCCGCCGGCTCGGTGGTCGACCTGTTCAAGGCTAAGCGCCTCAATCACCAGACCACGATCGAAGGTGGCGTGCTGGCCGAGGAGTGCGGCGCGCTGCTCGCCGAGTTCTTCCAGCAGCGCCGCGAGGTGGTCCGCCAGCAGGGCACCCCGCTGCGCGAGGACGCGCTGCGCACGCCCGAGTCCCGCTTCGACGCGCTGCGCGCCTTCCCCTGGGAGCCCCACTACCTGTCGGACCTGCCGGCCGCGCCGGGCCTTCGCCTGCACCATGTGGACGAGGGCCCGGAGGACGCGCCCCGCACCTGGCTGTGCCTGCACGGGCCCGAGGCCTGGAGCTACCAGTTCCGCGACTTGATCCCGGCCTTCCTGCGCGCGGGACACCGGGTGGTCGCGCCCGACCTGCCCGGGTTCGGCCGCAGCGACAAGCCCAAGCGGGAAACCGCGCACGACATGGACTGGCACCTGCAGGTCCTGCGCGAGCTGATCGCGCGCCTGGACCTGCGCCAGGTGGTCGTGGTCCAGGCGGCCGGCCTGCCCCTGGGCAAGGGCCTCCTGCTCACCGAGCCAGGTCGCTGCCTCGGCCTGCATCCGGTCAATCTGCGCACCGACGCGGCCATGCACGACGCCTTCGAGGCGCCTTTTCCCGACCGCGGCCACCGCGCCGCGCTGCGTACCTTCGACGGACTGGTCTCGCCCGAAGACCCGGTGCCGACGGAGGAGGGCGCTGCCGCCGCTGCGCGCGCCATCGAACAATTCAACGCTGCCACCCCGTGAGCCACATCTACCTCTACTCGCCCTCCAGCGCCGTCCGTGACCGCGCCTCCTTCCGCCGCGGCATCGCCCGACTCAAGGCCATGGGCCATGAGGTCGAGGTCGACCCGGACGCCCTGGCCAGCCACATGCGCTTTGCCGGCGACGACGCCACCCGCCTGGCCGCCATCGGACGGGCCGCGGCCAGTGGCGCGGACATCGCGCTCATCACCCGGGGCGGCTACGGCCTCACCCGGCTTCTGCCCGACCTGCCCTACAAGGCGGTCGCGAAGGCGGTGGCGCGTGGCACCCGGTTCGTGGGCCTCTCCGACTTCACCGCCTTCCAGAACGCGGTCGCCGCCAAGGCTGGCGTGGTGACCTGGTCGGGTCCGGCCCTGGGTGAGGACTTCGGCGTCGAGGGCGAACCCGACGACATCATGCTGGCCTGCTTCGACGACCTCGCCGGTGGCGCAGGGGAGGGCACGGGCTGGCAGCTGCCCAAGGCGGAAGCGCGGGAAAAATCCTTTCACACCCGCGGCACGCTCTGGGGCGGCAACCTCAGCGTGCTGGTGTCGATGGTGGGCACGCCCTGGCTGCCACCGGCGAAGGGCGGCATCCTCTTCCTCGAGGACGTGAACGAGCACCCCTACCGGGTCGAACGCATGCTGACCCAGCTGCTGCATGCCGGCATCCTCGGCCAGCAGAAGGCCATCCTCCTGGGCCAGTTCACCGCCTACAAGACGGTGCCCCACGACAAGGGCTTCAAATTGCAGACGGTGGTCGACTGGCTACGGACCCGCGTCAAGGCGCCGGTGTTCACCGGACTGCCCTTCGGCCATGTGGCCACCAAGGTCTGCCTGCCGGTGGGCACTGCGGTGGACCTGGTGGTCGAAGACCGCGACGCGATGGTCCTCTGGGGGCATTCGCACTGACATGGCCGGCGCGACAGGACCTGGGCGCGCTGCCGGCGCGGCGAAGGCTGCGGCTGCGCCCGACTCGCAGGGCACCCGGCGCGCCCTGGCCCTGCTCAAGCTCGTCGGGGCCCACCATGCGGAAGGCCTGCGACTGACCGATCTGGTGGTCTTGTCGGGCCAGGACAAGTCCACCATCGGGCGGCAGCTGCAGGCGCTGGTCGACGAGGGCTTCGTCGAGCGCATTCCCTCGACCAAGCGCTACCGCCTGGGCGTGGAGTCGATCCAGCTCGGGTTCTTCGCGCCCGACATGTCGCCCCTGGTCGAACGCTTCCGGCCGGTGCTGCACAAGATCGCCCGCCTGTGCGAGGACACGGTATTCCTCGCCGTCCCCAGCGGTGACGAGGTGGTCTATGTCGCGCGCCAGGAGGGGGCCTTCCCGCTCAAGGCCTTCGTGGCCGAGCCGGGCCGGCGCCGGCCGATGGCGATCAGCGCGGTGGGCATCTGCCTGCTGGCGCGGGAGACCGACGCCGAGGTCGCGGCCCTGCACGCGCGCCATGTCCGCAGCTATCTGCAGCAGGGGCTGACCCTGTCGCTGCTGCGCCAGCACGTGGCCTTTGTGCGGGAACATGGGTATGCCGAGGTCCGGGACCTCGGGCTGGCAGGCGCCGCGGGGGTGGGCTATGCCTTCGCGATGTCGCCCACGGCCAGCGCCGGTGTGAGCATTGCGGCGGTCCGTTCTCGCATGGGGGTACGGCGCATGCGTGACCTCGGTCGGATGCTGCAGGAGGAGCTGGCGCCCTACGTGGCGCCCGCCTCCTGAAGCGGCATGGGCCGCAGGCCCGGGTGAACCCTGATTTTCTTGGTGGCTGAGAAATCCGGCTGAAATCATTTCGGCCACGGGGAGGGCCCCGATAGATTGCGGACCACCGGTTGCCGCAGTGTTGCGCGGCGCCGGACCACGACAGGAGACAAGCCGCATGACCCCCTTCCAGCCAAGCCGCCGCCGCATCCTGCAGGCGGGCCTCGTGAGTTCCGCCGCGTTCGCCGGGCTGCCCCTGGCCCATGGCCAGGCGCGCAACTTTCCGACCAAACCGGTCCGGATGGTGGTGGCCTTTGCGCCCGGCGGGGCCGGGGACTTCCTTGCGCGCCTGCTGCAGCAGCACCTGCAGGAGCGCTGGGGCCAGAGCGTGGTGGTGGAGAACAAGCCGGGCGCCAGCGGCACCATCGGCGCCGACCTGGTGGCCAAGGCCCCCGGCGATGCGCACACCCTGCTGGTGACCAACCAGCTGATCGTGCAGGCGCCCAACGCCATCGCCAGGATGCCCTATGACGTGATGCGTGACCTCACGCCGGTGGTGGAATTGGGCGGTGCGCCCCTCATCCTGGCGGTCAATGCCAGCATGACCAACGCCCGGACCCTCCCGGAGTTCGTCGCCGAGATCAAGCGCAAGCCCAAGACCCACAGCTACGCCTCGGTGGGCGTGGCCTCCATGGGGCACCTGTACGGCGTGCAGCTCAATGAAGCCGCCGGCCTGGACCTGATCCACGTTCCCTACAAGGGCAGCGCCTCGGTGGTGACCGCCCTGGTGGGCGGCGAAGTGATCTGCGCCTTCAGCGACTACGCCACGATGAAGCCCCACCTGGAGGCGGGCAAGATCCGCCTGCTGGCCATCTCGAAGCCGGATCCGCGCGCCGGCAACCTTCCAACCTTCGCCTCCATGGGCTACCAGGGGCTGGACTCCTACAGCTGGATCGGCACCTTCGTTCCTGCCAAGTCGCCCGCGGCTGCCGTCCAGCAGCTGGCGGCCGACATCAACGCGGTGCTGCGGCTGCCCGAGGTCGCACGCCGCATCGGCGAGCTGGGGCTGGACACCGGCGGCGCGAGCCAGCAGCAGTTTGCCGCTATGGTCACCGCCGACTACGCACGCTGGCCCGACATCATGAAGCGCGCCGGCATCAAACCCGAATGACACAGAGGACCGCACCGCCAATGACCGCCATGAATGACGACCAGCGCAAGATGGACCTGTTCCGGACCATGGCCCGGGCCTGGCACGAGCAGGACTGGGAGACCTGCGCCGACCTGTTCGCCGTCGACGGCGTGCTGCACTCCCGGATGCTGGAGCCCGTCGTGAGCCGCCAGGCGATCTACGACCGCATCTCCAAGCTCGGTGGCGAGCACAAGCGGGTCACCCTGCACATTCACCGCATGGGGGTGATCGGCGGTGTGCTCTTCGTCGAGCGCACCGACGAGATCGTGCTGCCCGGCCACCGGGGCGAATGCCCCGCGGTCGGCGTGATCGAGTTCGAGGGCGACAAGATCAAGCGCTGGAGCGACTACTACGACCGCGCGCAGCTCGAGCGGGCTGCAGGCCATGCGCCCCGCGCCGCGGCCTGACGCGATCCGCCATTCACGCACCACAAGAAGACCACACCGGTCGATATGCAGGGAGGAGGGGAGATGAGCAAACCGATCAACGCGCCGCTGAAGAAGATCATCAGCTTTTACGTGCGGTTCACGCCGAGCTACAGCAAGATCGGCTACCACTTTCGCAGCCTGTTCTGGCGGCGGCTCAAGGGCGACTTCCGGGGCCAGACCTGGCTGGTGGTCGGCGGCTCCGAGGGCATCGGCGGCTCGGCCGCGCGCAGCGCCGTCGCAGGGGGCGCCACCGTGATCTGCGTGGCCCGTGACCCGGCCAAGATGGCCGCCTTTGCCCAGTCCACTGGCTTCCCCAGCCGCGTCATCTGCGAGACGGCGGACTTCTCGCTCATGTCGCAGGTGCGGGACCTGCTCGATCGCCTGCGGGTGCGCGGCATCCACATCGACGTGCTGGTGAACAACGTCGGCATCCAGAAGCGGGACCAGATCATCACCCGCGAAGGGCTGGAGACCTCCTTTGCCACCAACATCCTGAGCCACTACCTGTTCACGCGCGAAATGCTGGCGAGCGGCCTGCTCGCCGACGATGCGGTGGTCATCGAGACGTCTTCCGGGGGCATGTACAACCACCCTCTGGTCGTCAAGGACCTCAACATCACCGGCGAGGGCTACCTGGGTGTGCGCGCCTACGGCCTGTCCAAGCGGGCCCAGGTGGTGATGACGGACTACTGGCGCCAACGCTTTGCCGGCACCGGCCGGCGCTTCTACGTGATGCATCCGGGCTGGGTGGACACGGCTGCGGTCGGACGCTCGATGCCGCGCTTCCGGGCCACGCTCAAGTCGGTGCTGCGCAAGGACCCGCAGGGCGCGGACACCATCGTCTTCCTCGCGGAGCGCCGGCCCGAGCAGAAGATCCCGGGCAGCATCTGGTTCGACCGCAAGGAACGTGACCCCCACATCTTTCCGCGCACACGCGCGGCCACCGACACGGCTCAGGACCTCATCGACTTCCTGGAAGCCTACACCCGGCCACTGGAGGGCAGCGGCCAGGGCAGGGCGTCCGTGACGGAGTTCTCCGGTCGCGCCGTGGCCTGAGGGCTTGCGCCCCTTGGGCGGGTCCGACCCGCACTAGCCTCGCGTCTCCTTCCACTTCGACAGGAGAAACGCCATGGTGCCCCGGATCCCGAGAAACTTGTCCGCTGCGTCCTGGTCAGGGCGAACAGCGTCTTCCCTCCAGCTCGGCGCTCTGGCAAGCACCCATCCGGCGCTGGCCGGGGCGCTGGCGAAGGCGATCGACGCGCCCTACGAGGCCGGCTGGACCCTCGAAGCCCGCCGGTCTTCCAAGCTGGAGAGGGAATGGGTCCTGGCACTCCCGGGGGGCGCGACCGGCCGACTTCGGCGGCCCCATCCGGCGGACGCCGGCAGCCTGGCGCTGTTTCTCGAACGCACGCCTTTGGGGTCGGAGCCGCGTCCCGGCAACCCCGCCGGGACGGTCGAACGGGTCAAGGAAATGCTGTGGCAGGCGGCCAGCTTGGGCGAGGATGCCTTCATCCTGTCCCGGCGCGGCGAGGTGCTCGGGTTCGCGGCCATCGAGCAACGGCCCGAGGTCTGCGAGATGCCACTGGACAGGGCCTGGCTGGCCGGTCATGGATTGGCGCCCGAGGAGGTCTGCATCTCGCGCATGGGCCTGGCCGGGGAGCTGCGTGGTCATGGGCTGGGGCATCACTTCAAGCAGGCCCAGATGCTGGCCGCCGGGGACGCGGGCTACCGCGCGGTGGCGAGTCCCGGCGGGCATCAGCTGGGGCGGGCGCTCGCGGCCCGGGCAGGCGGTCTGGTCCAGACCACGGCGGCTTCCGGCTGGGTGCTGGTGCCGACCCAGGCCTGGGAAGGCGCGGCCAAACCGTTCGTTCAGTGAAGGGCGAGCCTCGGTCCGGTCAGCCCGGTCCGGGGTCCGGCTCCATTCGATGTCCTGAAGAACCCCGGGGTACCGGCGGGTGGGGCGGTGGTGCGACTCCATCGCCGGACGCTCAATTCCCTCTCAGGATATTATTTGACATAACGAACATCGTATTTAAAATGGGCGCATGGCCCCGAGAGCTGACTGGGTCTGGAAAGGCGCTGTCCCGGGCCATCTCCCGATGGCGGTTGGCGGGTTCCGGGCTTGCGTCCCAGGACCGGTCGCCCCGGGCGTTGGGCTTGACTTACCAGGCCTTGGGCAACTTGGCCCGGTTGCTGGTTGCGATCAGGTCGACCACCTCCTGTCGTCCGCCACGCACCGCGAAGTCGCGTGCGGTCAGGCCCAGCTGGTTCTTGAGCGTCGGATCGGCGCCCGCCTCGAGCAAAGCCTTCACCGCGGCCGTCGTGCCGTACTGGGCGGCCATCATCAGCGGCGTGGTGCCGTTGGGCGACTCGGCATCGATATAGGCATGCTGATCCAGCAGCAGCTGGATCAGCGGGATCTGGCCGCCGGTGGCGGCGTAATGCAGCGGCGCCCAGCCCGGCTTGTTCACGTCGGCGCCACGCTCGATGAGCCGCCGGGCCAGGGCCAGGTGCCCCTTGAGCGCGGCCATCATCAGCGGAGTTTCATCGGCCGCGTTGCGCAGGTCGATGTTCGTCCTCGGCCAGTCGGCCAGGACCTGGGCGGCCTTGAGCGACGGTTCCCGGAGGGCCAGATACAGGCCGACTTGGCGTTCGGGACCGGGTGTATTCGGGTCGACGCCGGCCTGGAGCAAGCTGCTCACCGCCCAGGCGTCGTCGCGCTTGATGGCTGCGAAAAAGTCCTCGAGCGGCCCGGCTTTTGCGGAGGAAAATCCAATTGCGACAATAAGATATGCAATTAACTTCGCGTAAATTCTCATGATGTCAGGCGGCCACGACACCGCTGAAAAGCCGCTCGAAATTGGCGCTGGTGGCCTGGCCGATGGCCTCCGAGGTGGTGCCCCGCAGTTCGGCGATCTGGGCCGCGACATAGGGCACGAAGGACGGGTTGTTCGTCTTGCCCCGGTACGGCACCGGCGCCAGGTAGGGGCTGTCGGTCTCGATCAGCATCCGGTCCAGGGGCACCAGCTTGGCCACCTCGCGCAGGTCGGCCGCGCTCTTGAAGGTCAGGATGCCGGAAAACGAGATGTAGAACCCCCGGTCAAGCGCCGCTCGTGCCACCTCGGCCGTCTCGGTGAAGCAATGGAAGACCCCGCCCACGGACTCGGCCGAGCCGTTCTCGCCCTCCTCGTCCAGGATGGCGATGGTGTCCTCGGACGCCTGCCGGGTGTGGATGACCAGCGGCTTGCCGACCTGCCGGGCCGCCCGGATGTGCGTGCGGAAGCGCTCCCGCTGCCATTCCATGTCGGCGATGCCGCGGCCGCCCTTGCGCTCGTCCATCTGGTAGTAGTCCAGCCCGGTCTCGCCGATCGCCACCACCCGGGGGCGGCCCGCTCCCTCGACCAGTTCGGCCTGGCTCGGCTCGTGAATCCCCTCGTTGTCGGGGTGCACGCCCACCGTGCACCAGAAGTTGTCGTGCTTCAGGGCCAGGGCGTGGACGGTGTCGAACTCTTCCATCGTGGTGCAGATGCACAGGGCGCGGTCGACGCGGGCCTGGGCCATGGCCTCACGGATGCGGGGAAGGTCGGAGGCGAGTTCGGGAAAGGTGAGGTGGCAGTGGGAATCGACAAACATGCAGGGGAACGGTCAAAGCGTCTGGGTCGGCCGGTCGGAGACCAGGTGGGACCCGAGGATTTCCTCGATCTTGAGCCTGAGCACCCGGGACTTCTCGTCACCGGGAAAGCGCACCCCCACGCCCTGGGTGCGGTTGCCGGCCGCACGGGCCGGGGTGATCCAGGCCACCTTGCCGGCGACCGGGTAGCGCTGGGGGTCATCGGGCAGCGACAGCAGGATGTAGACGTCGTCGCCGAGCCGGTAGTCGCGGGTGGTGGGGATGAAGACGCCGCCTTCCTTGAACAAGGGGATGTAGGCGGCGTAGAGCGCGGCCTTTTCCTTGATGGCGAGCTGGATCACGCTGGGCCGCGGGCTGGCTGCGGCGCCGGCACCTGGTATTCCGGCAGGGCCCTGGGCGACGCCCGCACCGGATGCGGCCACGGAAGTCGCGGAAGCCGCGGAAGCCGCAGGGGCGGGAGGCGCAGACGGGGTGGGTTGGGCGGGTGTGTTCATGCGGCGGCTCGGCCGGAGTGTAGGGCCGCCCTCGCCCGGCTCACAAGCGATTCCAGCATCAGGCCGGCGTTGAACGGGTGCTCGGCGCTGCGCAGCTGGCCGGAGAGTTCGCGCCACCAGGCGGCCAGCTGGTGCAGGGGCGCCGCGGGCGGCAGATCGGCCGGCTCGAAGAAACGTGGCTTGCCACCGGAGGACTGGGCGAGCAGGTCGTGGCAGAGCTTTTGCAGCGCGTCGATCGCGTCGGCGGGTGCCATGTCGGCCAAGGCCGCCACGTCGCCACGGGCCACCGCCTTGGGCAGCTGCCGCCATTGCCGGGCGTCGCGACCGGCGCGGGCCGCGCGCAGTGCGTCCTCGGGCCGGCTGCCGCTGGCGCGCAGCAGCACCTGGGCGTCGCCCGCGGGCAGGCCCTGGTCCTGGAGCCAGGCCAGCGCCTCACCCTCTTCCGGCCAAGCCATGGTGTGGCCCTGGCAGCGGCTGCGGATGGTGGGCAGCAGCTGGTGCGCCGCCTCGGTGGCCAGCACGAAGCGGACTTCGCCCACCGGCTCTTCCAGCGTCTTGAGCAGGGCGTTGGCCGTCACATGATTCATGCGCTCGGCGGGGTAGACCAGGACCACCTTGCCCTGGCCGCGGCCGCTGGTGCGCTGGGCGAACTCGAGCGCGTCGCGCAGGGCCTCGACCCGGATCTCCTTGCTGGGCTTGCGCTTCTTGTCGTCGATATCGGACTGGGCCTTCTCGGACAGGGGCCAGCCCAGCTCGAGCATGTCGACCTCGGGCATGAGCACGCACAGGTCACCATGGGTGTGGACGTCGATGGCGTGGCAGCTGGGGCAGTGGCCGCAGGCGCCCTCCTCCGTCGGCGTCTCGCACAGCCAGGCGCGGGCCAGGGCAATGGCCAGGTCGAACTGGCCCAGGCCCGAGGGGCCTTGCAGCAGGAGCGCATGCCCGGGCCGCGACAGCAGGGCCTGCCGCTGGCGCTGGATCCAGGGCGCTGGCGGGAGCGCGCCGGCAGCGGCGTCGGCGTGATCAGGCGCGGGGGAGCGGGCGGTCATGGGTCTATTGTGCGGGCTGGGCGGGCCGGGCGAGGTGTCGGAGTGATCCCGGGCGGGGTGTGTGGCAAATCGGCCATGAGCCCCGGTGGCGAGGGGGGGCTCAGAGCCAGCCCCGGCCGGCCACCGCGGCGCGTACCGACGCCCACACCGCCTCCCGGGCCTGGGCGGCGTCGATGCGGGCAAAGCGGGCCGGCGACTCGGCGGCCCGGCGCAGATAAGCCTCCTGCACCTGGTCGAAGAAGGCGGCAGGCTGGGACTCGAACTTGTCCGGCACCCGGGCGCCGGCCAGGCGGCGGGCGGCCTCGGCCGGGTCGAGGGCGAACAGGAGGGTGAGATCGGGTTGGCGAAGCGCCGTGCCCGTGGCCCGGGCGCCCTGCTCCGCCTCCGCAGCAGCGCGTCCCCCGAGACCGCGTGTGTCCTGCACCATGGCCTCGAGCTGGACCAGCACCTGCCAGTCGAAGCCGCGGCCGCCGCCCTGGTAGGCGAAGGTGGCGTCGGTGAAGCGGTCGCACAGCACCACCTTGCCTTCGGCGAGGGCGGGCTCGATCACCTGCGCCAGGTGCTCACGGCGGGCGGCGAACATCAGCAGCGCCTCGGTGAGCGGGTCCATCGGGTCGTTGAGCGCCAGGGTCCGCAGCTTCTCGCCCAGCGGCGTGCCGCCCGGCTCACGGGAGGTGACGACCTCACGGCCGGCGGCGGCGAAGGCTTCGGCCAGGGCCTGGATGTGGGTGGACTTGCCTGCGCCGTCGATGCCCTCGAAGGTGAGGAACAGGCCGGTCGCCGCTGCCTGGGCCTTGGCCGCTTGGGAGGTTCCGTTCATTGCCGCCATGTCCGTTCTTGTTCGCGTGGTGTCGGGTCAGTGCCTGAGGGCCGGGGTCCGGGCCTCACTGCCCGCGCTGGAATTTGTTCACCGCCCGGTTGTGGTCGTCCAGGTTCTCGCTGAACTGGCTGCTGCCGTCGCCGCGGGCGACGAAGTACAGCGCCTTGCTCGACGCCGGCTGCACCGCTGCGAGCAGGGCCGCCTTGCCGGGCATGGCGATGGGCGTGGGCGGCAGGCCCGTGCGGGTGTAGGTGTTCCAGGGCGTGTCGGCGCGCAAATCGGCGCGGCGCAGGTTGCCGTCGAAGGCGGCACCCAGGCCGTAGATCACGGTCGGGTCGGTCTGCAGGGGCATGCCGATGCGAAGCCGGTTGTGGAAGACGGCCGAGATCAGCGGCCGGTCGCTGCCGCGGCCGGTTTCCTTTTCGACGATGCTGGCCAATGTGAGCGCGTCTTCGGGTGAGCGCAGCACCGAGTCCGCCGCCCGCTGGGCCCAGGCCTGGGCCAGGTGGCGGTCCATCGCCCGCAGGGCGCGCTCCATCAGGTGCAGGTCGCTCGAGCCCTTGCCGTAGGTGTAGGTGTCGGGGAAGAAGCGGCCCTCGGCCGGCACGCCCGGGCGTCCGAGCCTTTCCATCAGGGCCTCGTCGCTGAGGCCGGCGCTGTCGGGGCGCAGGTCCTTTTCCTTGGCCAGGGCGGCGCGGAACTGGCGGAAGGTCCAGCCCTCGATCAGGCTCACCGCGCCCTGGGCCTGGTCGCCCCGGGCGAGCTTGGACAGGAGGGCGCGCGGGGTGATGCCGGTCTCGAGCTCGTAGCTGCCGGCCTTGATCAGGCGCGACTGGCCCGAGAGGCGGAACCACCACAGGAGCAGGGTCGGCGACACGTCCGCGCCGGCGTCGCGCACCGCCTGGGCCACGTCCCTGGGCCGGGTGCCGGGCTCGATGGACAGGTCGACCAGGGGCGCCTTGAGCGGGATGGGGCTCAGCACCCACCAGACGCCCGCACCGCCGGCCAGGAGGGCGGCGAGGAGCGAGAGCCAGAACAGTCGGGAGATGAGGCGCCGCAAGGGTGGAAGACGGGTGAAAAACGGGTGGGAGGGCCGTGGGGAAATAGGCCCCGCTCAGGGGAGCGGGCGGGATGCGGGGATGATAATTCAGCGATGACCGCCCCCTCTGCAGCCTCGTCCTCCCCGACCTCGCCGGCCTCTGCCCCCGCCTCGCTCGAAGGCGCCTGCGCCCTCCCCCACCTCGGCGTGATCCGCGCCCAGGGCGAGGAAGCCGCGAAGTTCCTCCACAGCCAGCTCACGCAGGACTTCATGCTTCTGCCGGAGGGGCGAGCCCGGTTCGCGGGCTTCTGCTCGGCCAAGGGGCGGCTGCTGGCCAGCTTCGTCGCGGTGCGCCTGGCGCCGGACGACTTCGCCCTGGTGGTGTCGGCCGACATCCTGGCGCCCACGCTCAAGCGGCTGCAGATGTTCGTCCTGAGGGCCAAGGTCAAGTTGAGTGATGCCACGGGCGCCTTCGAGCTGCGCGGCCTGGCTGGAGAGGCGGCCCGCGCGGCGCTGGGCCTGCCGGCGCCGGAGATGCCCGAACCGTGGACCGACAGGGTCGACGGCCCGGCCCACACCGTGGCCCTGTACCCCGCCGACGGCGTGCCGCGCGCGCTATGGCTGGCGCCGGCCGGCACGACAGAGCCGCAAGTTCCGGCGCTGTCCCGCGAGGCCTGGCTGTGGTCCGACGTCCGCAGCGGCGTCGCCACCGTCACCGGTCCGGTCGCTGAGGCCTTCGTGCCCCAGATGCTCAATTACGAATCCGTGGACGCCGTGAACTTCAAGAAGGGGTGCTACCCCGGCCAGGAGGTGGTGGCGCGCAGCCAGTTCCGGGGGCAGATCAAGCGGCGAGCATTCCTCGCGCAGGCCCAGGGCTCTCTGTCCGCAGGGCAAGAGGTGTTCATCGCCGGCGACGATCAGCCCTGCGGGCTGGTCGTGCAGGCATCTTCCTGGAGCCCGAAGGCCGGCGTATCGGAAGGGATCGTCTCGGTGAGCACATCGACGGCGCCCGACGGCGCCGATCTGCAAGTGGCCGGAGCCCCCCTATCCCTTCGCCCCGTTCCCTACGCGTTGCGCCTGGACATCTGAGGCTCCAATTCGCGCAGACAAGCAAACAGAAAAGCAGGGAGTCGAACCAACAATTTGCTGACGTTACTGATGGGCTTCACGACCCGGAGGGTGAGGCATGTTTTCAACCATCAGAAACGCGTTCAGCTTCAAATCGGCGACGAGCGCAGGCAATGCAACCGCGAGCAAGGCGCTAGAGAAGACGCCCTCCACCGCCGGTTCGAGCCGTGATCTGCGGAGCAAGGGCGCGGCAGGTCCGGCGGGGTCGGCGGCGACGCGTCCGGCTAGCGAGCCGCCGCCCCGGGCCCCCCTCCTTCGGAGCCGTAACTGCAGGGATCTGACGAAGGTCGGACGGCGCCAGGCCGAAAACGCGCGAGAAAACATGGGCCAATTCCAGGCGCATGTCCTGCGCAGGAGTGAGTGGCGCATCCTCGAGAAGCTGGCCGGCGAAGTCTGCCATTCGCTGGGTGGGCGAAAAATGTCAGACGCGGGGATGCGCTGGGCTTTGCGCGAAGCGGCGACACCTCATGCCCGACGCATCGACGGCGGGCTCCATTCCGAGGGCGGGACGAACCCGGTCGCCGTGATCGCGATGCTCTCGGTGATGATCGATACAAAGACCGGCCGCGGAGCGCACCCGCTGACGCTGGAGGATGTGGCGGGGCTCCATCTGGCGATCACCAAGGAAATCCGAGACCCTGACCTGCAAAAGAGATGTCTGAACCTGCTGAGTGAAAAAGGCGGTTGGACGACGCCTGGCGCGACGGCGCCTCTGAAGAGTCGCCTGCTCACGGCGGTGGAGCACTACCTGAAGGACAGTCAGGCCTGGCCCCACAGCGCCATGGTTGCGTTGGAATCCGTATCGTGGATGCAGGGGGACAGCATCAAGCACGAGGACCTGGCCGCCACCTTCGCGGCGTTGAACGCTCATCACCTGAAGTCAGGGGGAGAACCTGGCAAAGAACCGCAGACGGCAGCGGACGTGAAAACAGTGCTTGCCGTGATCCTGAAGGCGTACATGCCCACCCGACGAGGCCAGGACGTCACACTGGACGGACATAACACCCTGATCGCACTCGTCCAGGACCACATCCAGGACCCGAAACTCGCCGCGGAATGTGCCGACATGATCGCCAGCCGCACCGCCGCGCTGATACCTGGGTACCCAGCCGGCCTTGTCGTACCTCTGGGTCAGGCAGGCGCTGGTGAAGCGGTGCAGCTCGAAGCGGCACAAGGCGGGGCACCCGCCAGCACCTTGGGACCCCTGCCGTCGTCTTTCACGCCGGCACGATCGGACCCGCTGCAAGGCTAGGGTCCGCCGGGCCGCTCACCCCACCCGGTAGACCATCGCGATGTGGGGGATGCCCACCTCGTCGAAGGGCTCACCCATGGGTGCGAATCCTTCCCCTGCGTAAAAGCTCTCGGCGGATCGCTGGGCGTGCAGGCTGATTTCCCCGTCCCCCCGGGCCTGCGCGGCGGCCATCAACTCCCGCAACACGCGGCGGCCGAGGCCGGTCCCGCGCAGCGCCTCATGCACCGCCATGCGGCCGATCTTGCTCGCGCCCCCCTCGGCCGGCAGCAGACGCCCGGTGCCCACCGGCATGCCCAGGTGGTTGTAGGCCACCGCAT